>CAYHMZ010000050.1:0-4251 GCA_964357835.1 uncultured Candidatus Saccharibacteria bacterium | reverse complement strand
TAAATATTTTCCGCTTCGGCGACTTGTTTCAGTTCATCCCAAATCCCCTCAATCAGGTCATACTTTTTCGCCTCTTCCAAAGTTACCCAAGCATGGTCGGTCAAGTCCTTGCAAAGTTGAACTTCTCCCCCCTTATGCTTAGCCCAATAAGAAAGCGTTACCACCGGAAAACCGTCGGGGCGCACAAAAACCAGATCGCAAAGATACTGCGGTTTTTCAATTTCAAGACCGACTTCTTCTTTGACTTCCTTTCTTACCAGCCAGTCAATCAGGTTATACCACTGCGGATAATCAGTTTTATATGGCAGTTTGTTATATTCATGAGCCACGAGCTTTCCGCCCGGCACCGTCCACTTGCCCGGAAAAGCTTTTTCATGCGGCGCCCTCTTGGCGATTAAAAATTTGCCGTCTTTCACG
Organism: uncultured Candidatus Saccharibacteria bacterium; assembly: GCA_964357835.1. Taxonomy (GTDB): domain Bacteria; phylum Patescibacteriota; class Minisyncoccia; order 2-02-FULL-40-12; family IGHO2-01-FULL-4-A; genus CAIUCV01. The sequence goes on along the minus strand of CAYHMZ010000050.1, from coordinate 3,834 downwards.
ATAATCGCGGTTGCGACCACAAAGTGCAGACGAGGATCCAGTTCATTTTTATTTTCCATCCCGTACGAAATAGCTGCTGCGCAGTGATAAGTATAAGTTATGACTACGAAACATACTATTTGAATTATGTCTTACTATTCACCCCGAATCCCGACGGAACTATTTCGTTCGGGATCCATATTTTTACAGCCCCAACGCGGCGGCAGTTTGCTTTATCAAAGCAACGCCAACCGGAGCCGGGAGTAAGCTATACGAAAGATTACCGTCGTCATCATTGACAGACCATGGCTCTTCAATAACTTTCACCTCTTTTGCCGCCTCATCATATTCATAGCGATAAGCCGGGGTTATTTCGTAGTCATCAACATATTCCTTTGCCACAGCAACTGGCACTGAATTCCGCAGATAGATCTTCGGCACTCCCTGAAGCCCTGTTAATATTTCCATAACCTTGTGGTCGTTGTTTATCCTGTCACGGATCGCTTCAATCCCCAAGTCATCGCCTTCCTTCGGTACCATCCTTGCCCCATCGCAAGCGGCATTGTCGCAAATAAGATAAAATTTCCGGGAGTCGGGGTCGTATTCTACCTTTTTAGTTCTTAGAACTCTGGTATTTCTTGGTGTATGGCATTTCGGACAGACTACGCGGTATTTCAATCGTTCATCGATTACCGCCTCCGGCACGTCAATAAAAACAAAAAGGTCCGGATCGTCGCGGTAGCCCATAATCGCTCTGAAAAACAGGGAATATGAGACCTGGTCCAGATTCCTGGGGAAACCGTCTATGAAAATCGCCTTATGCCCAAGTTTATCGATCTCTCTTTCTGCCATGGCAAGAATAGCCTCACTCGGCAAAAGGTTTTGGGTTGAACGGCCTTCAAGCGCTTCAATAACTTGTTCAATGGAAACAAAGCCACGATATTTTTTCTTGAAAAATTCCACCAACTCGGTTCTTTTGGTTTCCTCTTTTAGGTCTTTGTCTACATTTCTGACTATGTCCCCTATTGAAACGTGGGCAACTTTATCGCCGCCGATGGCCTCCATAAAAAGTTTTGAGTAAGTTCCTTTGCCGGCATTTTTCTTCCCTAAAAGAAAACTGACGAAAGTATTTTCCCTTAAATAATCCCTCAGCTTCTCTATCTCTGGCCCGGCTTTAAGTTCAAAGTACTTGCGGCGTTCAACCGGATCTTCCAACATAAACCTCCGGTTTTCACCGTTAGTTCTGGTCTTAAAAATCGGAAAGTTAAATCCTCCCATTTATCAATATTTGGCTTCCTTTATTAAATAGTTGCGGCCGTCAAGCACAAGCTCCACGGTTCCGCTCATATCCGTACGATAATATTTTATTCCAAAATCTTCAAGACGCTTTATGACTTCGGGGTGTGGAAAACCATATTGATTGCGCGCCCCCAGTTCTATAAAAGCCAGCTCTGGCTTAACAGTATCCAAAAATTGGGCAGTGGTTGATGTCTTACTGCCATGATGGCCGACTTTGAGAAACTGCGCCCGTAAATCGCCGCTAGCGGCCAGGATTTGCTCAATTTTCTTTTCGGCATCGCCGGTTAAAAGCAACGACTCGCCGCCGTATTCAAGTTTAGTAATCAGCATATAGTCATGGGCGTTTTTGGCGGCGTTGGCTCTTGCGTCCGGCTGGCGGGCATAAATAACTTTAAGTTTCACGCCGCCACCCAGATCAATGGCTTGGCCCGCTTCCGCCTGTACCGTTTCTGATTTTTGTTTCGTCTTGTCCCATTCCGCGCATTCCGGGGAGCCGCAGGAAATTTTGTTTTCCAGCACCTTGCCGACTTCATAATTTTTCAAAACTTCAATCAGTCCCCTTAAATGATCGGCATGCGGATGAGAAAGCACAAGCGCGTCAATTGAGCGATCGTTAAACGGCATAATCCGCCCGAGTTCCTGCAAAACTTTATTGTCCGGCCCGCCATCAACTAGGACCTGATTGCCGTTCGGCGCCTGGATAAATATTGCGTCCCCCTGACCGACATCTAGAAACCAGACATGGAGTAAGCCGTCACCGGCCAGCGCCGGAACGGCGATAAAACTCAAAACGACCGATGCGGCAAGAACGGCTAAGACGGACCATTCAAGTTTTGAGATTTTTCTCGGTTGAGGAGTTAAAAGCATTAACTATTCGTAGCATCTTTTGTCCTATCTTTCCAATTCAACCAAATCAAAAATCCAACGATGACGACATAGGCCAAAATGACCGCGTACCAATTGAATTGGACGGAGACGGCGGCCCAGCTTGGTTTGGCAAATAGTTTTATGACACCGAGTTCAAACGCCGAGACCAGCCAGGCGAAATAGCCGATGAGCCGGCCAAGAAATGGTAAAATCAGTCCGGCAACGCCGGTCAGAGCGCCCAACAGCATTGCAAACGGTATTATCGGCAAAACAATAATATTCGCGGGAAGGGAAACCAGCGAAAGATTTTTGAAATAGTAGAGCAGAAGGGGCAAAACGAAAAATTGGGCTGAAAGCGTCATCACAAAGGTCTCTCGAAAATTAAAGAAGCTCGGCAATTTTTCAAAATATCTTTTAATAAGAGGGGTGGCATAAATCAGCCCGATAGTCGCCGCGAACGAGAGTTGAAAACCGATATCGTATCTTAAAATACGCGGGCTGATAAAAACCATGAGCGCGCCCGTAAGCACAAGCGCGTTACGGGGGTCGCTTAGTCGTCCTTCCCTTTGGGCTAACAGGACCAGAACGCCCATTATCGCCGCCCTCACCACGGAGGCCTGGGCGCCTGTCAGAACCGCGAAAATAAAGATACCGGCGACGGAAAACCAAAAGGCGATCGGCCGCCGAAAAAAGAAAAGAAAGAACCACGAGAAAATCATGGCGATTATAGTAATATTGTAACCCGATATCGCTAAAATATGGGTCGTGCTTGTGCGGCTGAAAGAGTCCTTGACGTCCGCCGGTATGTCGGCGCGGGAACCGAGAAGGATGCCGTTGATAAAAGCCGCGTTCGGTTCGTGGACGGAACGGCTGATTGACGCTTCAAAAACATTTTTTACCCTGAATATGCCGCGGAAAAATCCAATTTTAATTTTTTCATAAGCGCCGAGATTAATATTGCCCTGCGTTATTTCCGGATAATAACTGACAGTAAAAATATCGTCTTTTGCCAGATAGGATTTATAGTCAAAGTCCTCAAAATTTTGCGGAAGTTTTATTTCGCCGAAAATTTTCAAATTCTGCCCGTATTCGTATTTAGGATACGGCCGGGCGGTTATAAGCACTCGCTCATTTATCTCAATTCTGCGGGAAAGAGCGTCCATTTCTTTCGCAAAAAAAACGAACTGTTGTTTGTCGCTTTTCGTTACCGGCTCATCGGTAATGTAACCATAAAGCGCGACTTTTATCGGGTGTTTTTTTGCGGGGTCAATTATTTGTGCGGATGCCTCGGCTATTTTCGTCAGATTTTGCTGTTTTGAATGGACGGCATTGTAGCGAGAGACGCCCAGCAGAAAGAAAATAACCAGAAACGCCGCGAGGGTTATTTTGAAATTTACGAGCCGCGAGTCCTTTCTGAAAAACATCGCAATCAGCGCCACACAGACGAGAGCGGCGGCCAAAACGGCGGTTTTCGGGATATCAAAAAAGGAACCGGCGAAGATTCCTCCGGCAAAAGTCAACAATGAATAAAAAAATATGCGTGATTTGTCTGGCATAAAAATTATCGCTCCCCCTCCCTAATTTCTCCTCCGATGTCCTCGCAGACAAATTATACTCGCTGCCCTAGGGGATAGACATCCCCGTCGGCTACGCTCAATTTGCCGAACAAATCTTGTTATCCATTCCTGC
>CAYHMZ010000049.1:3725-4605 GCA_964357835.1 uncultured Candidatus Saccharibacteria bacterium | reverse complement strand
AGTTAAGCCAAGTTGCTGGCCCAAAAAGCCCTGCCCAGCAATTGAAGAGTCCTTAGCGCTTTCTTTTTCCGTCTGTATTTGTTTTACTTGTTCGCCAAGGGCTAAAGAATAAGCACCATAAAAATTATTTTGGGGCTGAATTAACTCGTTCCACGCACTCCAGCCGCCATTAGAAAAATCCTTTCTAAATAAGCCCACGTTTGTATTAGATGACAGAGTGCAATCGGCGAGATTTTTGAAAGAAGGCAGGCCGGGGATGCTGGTTTTATTTTCGTAAACAATAACATCGTTGCCGTTTTTATCTTTTGCTTTTACCTTTGCACCAACCATTGCCCCAGCAGATTTTTCAGCACCAAACGCTGTCTGAAGGTTGGTTTTAAAATACGGGCAAAGCGTGGCATCTGCCAAAATCGCCCTGAAGACATCATTTCCTCTGGCTTGCGAATCGAGAGTGTAATTTCTCCAATTGGTGATAAAACTAGGAGTCTTTTGTGTTAAACCTGAAATCAGGCCGTTAGTTTTATTTAACAATTTATTTTCGAGGGAATTACCTAACTTTCTGACCAGCGGATAAATAATGAATTCTTTAAGGAAATACGCAATTTTTTGTGCCGTAGTCATAGTGGCAGCAACGGTATTAGCGGTAAGATTTGCAGCGTCAATTACGGGTATTACGGCCTCGGCTCGTTTTAATGGCAATCCAAAATTGGCGATAAAGCTAAGGACAATAACTAAAATAATTATCTTCTTAGTATTATCTTTTAAAATCATTGTGGTGATTGGAGAAAGCCATTTGCCGATTGGAGCATTTGCAGAACGGAATCCAGTGGGACGTTCTGTTTTATTGCAAGTTGAGTAATAGAGTTTAAAATATTAGCAA
>CAYHMZ010000049.1:0-3715 GCA_964357835.1 uncultured Candidatus Saccharibacteria bacterium | reverse complement strand
AAAGAAGATTGAACTTGGTTAAGCGCAAAACTGGCCCGCATGGGATCTTCTTCAAGATTCCGCATTATTTTGAAAGAGTTAGCCAATTGAGCAAATGTTAATATCGTAGTCCTATGTATTTCTTTCCAGCTGGAGGGTACCTCGATTACCTTCAGGGAATAGTAGGTATTTTCATAATAAAGGTAATAAGTGGAGTTCGGAGTCGCTATTTCATTTATTCCCTCGGAAGAGAAAACCCCCCCCTCAACGATGAAAGAAATCGATTTTATATATTTTTCGACTGCTTCCTTGCTGTTGTCGTTGATTATTTTCATATCCGAATCTGACGGTGGTGGCAAATAGACACTTAGAGCCCCCTCGTTATTGACAGCCTCCAAGATGTCGGCGTATTGTTTTTCATTAACTTGGGTCGGATCCAGTTCCCCGGAATTGTTAATTATGGAAGCTATTGTCAGGTTAAGGAGGCGGTCGGTTAAATTGGCAGTTGGCGACACGAGAGAAATGCCGGTTTTGCCCGATTTACTATTGGAAAAAGGATCAGAGGGGTCATAACCGCTGGCGACTTCTTCTCCGTCTAAATAGCCGTCGCCGTCAGTATCTTTGTTGTAAGCATCTAGGCCGTAGATTATCTCATCTCGGTCGGAAATGCCGTCACCATCACTGTCTTTGGTCAGAAAGTTCTCTTCCGGCGCGGGCGTGACTATCGTCTGCGAGATCAAAGCAGCGGTCTTTGCGCTTTTATAAAACGAAGAACCCACCCGGATGACCAAAAAAGCGGCGACGATCAGCAGTGTTCCAAGGATGATTTTTAATTTTGTGGACATAGTGTTTGTGCCGCTGGCCTCCCGCCAGCAGAAGGTTACAGGTTTCAGGGGTCAGGTTCCATATTATAATTTTAATTCAAGTTTTTGGATAAGAGTGTTTAACATCTTATGAACTTCTTTGAGAAGCAACTCTGCCGTCAGAAAGTCTATCTGTGGATGTATCTCTCTTGAAATAATAAGTTGAGTTTCTAGTTCTGCGGCCGAACCGTAGGCTATCCTTAAGAACTGGCAAAATTCTTTTCTGCTTTTCCTTTGCTGGCCCTCGGCTATGTTAGAAGGTATTGATATGCCAGATCTTCGCATTTGACTGGTTAAGCCATAGAGCTCTTCTTTGGGTAAAAGTTTAGTTATCTGGTAGATTTCTTTTACTAGCTCAATTGATTTTTGCCAAACAACCAAATCCTTATAGGAGTTTATCATTATTTATTCTCGGTTCCTCCTTAACCAAGATTTTATTTTTTTCCCTGCAACCTGACACCTGTAACCCGAACCCTAGAATTCCTAACACCAAAGACCCCATTAACACGGGGATATCACCTACCTTATTATACCACGATTTTCGGGGGTTAAGCGCAATACTACCTGTTAATATCTGCGCCTCCCGATTTTGCGTTATAAATCCTACGCTCCCCTCGCTATTTATAGCATAGGAAAGCCCCATATTTGACGCTGCTAACAGGGGTTTCTGATTCTCCGCGGCGCGAAATCGGGCAATGGCAAGGTTTTGCTTGGCAAGGGTGCCACTCCCGTGGAAAACGCCGTAGCTTGCCATCTCCACGATTATATCCGAGCCCTCTGTCGTTTTTCGGGCCAAGCTAGGCGACAAAAATTCCGAACAGACAAGCGGCGCAACGCTGAACTGACCGCGGAAATTGACCGTTGAAACTTTTTTGTTTCCTATGCCGAGCTCTCGTATATCACCGAATTCGGAAACTTTTGTTTTTGACAGGAAGTTGACCAGAAGTTTCATGGGATATGATAGAAATTCTCCCCCCGGCATCAAAAGGCGCTTGTCATAAAAGCCGATAATGTCTTTTTGGGTGTCTAAGGAAAAAACCCGCGAGTAAGCCCGGCCGTCGGCATTAATGATCCTGGCACCAGCGATTATCAGTTTCGGTTCTTTGAAGAGATTGGAAAAGTAATTTGGTATCTGGGGGCCGGTCAAAAATAAAGAAAGATTTTTGAAAAAATCGCTTGCCTCGGGAAAAATTATCAATTGACTTTCAGGGTGCTCTTGGGCAACGCGTTTTAACAAATCAAGCTGTTCTTTGAATGCGTCAAGTGTCTCTTTTGGGGTGGACGAGATCTTGGTTGGCTGATCTGTCTGGATGAGGGCGAAATTAACGGTTTTTTCTGTAACCGGCTCTTTAAACTTTATTATTTTGGGGGCCATTATTAGCAAAGCCAATACGCTAGCAAAGATGCCCATTGTAACAATGGGCATCTTTGTCTTTGCTAGCTTTGCTAGCCACGGTCTGCTGGCAAGAAGGGCGACGGCCAGATAATTTACCAAGATAATTACAAAAATCACCCCATAGATACCCGCAACAGATGAAAGTTTAAGAGCCAGAGAATTACCGGCAAGGGCGTAAGCCAGATTACCCATTGTCCAGTGAGAGCCGAAAAGAGTCCCCGAACCCGCCCACAGGAGACTGAACCCGTAGGCGCGCGCGTATTCGAGCAAAACAAATAAAGCTGGAATGACTAAGAGACAAGAGATAAGCTGGCAAGAGCGCTTTTTAAATTTACCAGAAACTAGAAACTGGAAACTAGTAGTTAGTCCAAACAACCCCCAGAATGCCGCCATTCCGGCGGAACTTATGACATAAATGACGAAGACAATGCTCAACGAAGCGAACCTGCCATGAATCCCCATCGTGTCCAAAGGATAAATTGACCAGAACCAGCGGAAAATGATCAGAAAATAAAAAAGGCCGGCGATAAAACCGGTTAGAAACGAGCTGAAACGAGATTGGTTAGCCAGGGCGTAAAATAACGGGATAAATCCTATCCAGATAAGAAATCCCAAATTAAAATCCCAGCCCGGGTAGGCAAGAGCTAAAACGATGCCGCTTAGCCCTGCGAGAATAAAAAGTTTGTAATTCTTTGCCATTCCTCAATAGTTAAGGTTTCGGCGCGGCGCTGGGGATCAATGTCAATAAGGGTTAGCTTTTGCCGAATTTCCTGTTTTGAAATTTTCAGGCCCGCCGTCAGATTATTGGCCAGCTGTTTTCTTTTACCTGCAAACCCCGCCCTTACTACTTTGAAGAAATTCTTCACCTCATTTGTTTTAAGCTCCAGGTTTTGGGTTTCAAGTTTGATAATTGCCGAATCAACTTCCGGGGCCGGGTAAAAACTGTTTCTGGAAACATAGCTGATTATTTTCGGTTTTGAATAGTATTGGACGGAAACGGCGAGCAAGCTCATCTCTGGCGGCTTGGCGCAAATTCTTTGAGCAACTTCTTTTTGGACCATTAGCACGATTTTTTCGGGGTGGGGCCACTTTTCAAAAACAGTTCTTATTAAACGCGAAGTAAGGTAATAAGGGATGTTGCCGACAACTTTATAATTGTCTTTTTCCAGCCCGAGTTTTCGCGGATCTATTTTAAGTATATCATTTTCTACTATCTTAATCTTTGGATTATTTTTAAACTTGTTTTTTAGCCAATCAATTAAGCGGCGGTCTTTTTCTATGGCAATTACTTTGGCGCCAGCGTTAACCAAGTATTGAGTCAACGTACCCAGCCCGGGGCCGATTTCAACGACGGTTTCATCCCTTTTTATTTCCAAGGCCGCGACTATTTTCCTATAGATCCCCTCATTTACGAGAAAATTCTGCCCCAATGATTTTTTGGGTTCAATGCCCAGCTGATCTAATTCATCTTTGATCT
>CAYHMZ010000048.1:1258-4735 GCA_964357835.1 uncultured Candidatus Saccharibacteria bacterium | reverse complement strand
ATAAGACCTAAAATCCACCCAAGCGGGCGGATTTTAGGTGAATATCAAATTTTTCTAATCCTTTCTAATACTCCGGTCCCATTGGCGGCATACCGCCTTTCTCCTTTTCCGGTTCCGGCAGGTCGGTAACAACGGCCTCGGTCGTCAATATCAGTGAAGCAACAGATGCGGCATTAAAAAGTGCGGTTTTGACAACTTTCAGCGGATCAATGATGCCCGCCTTAAACATATCCACGTACTCACCGGTGCTCGCATCAAAACCCCATCCCGCCGCACCGCCTGCGACAATTTTCTGAACTACTTCGTTTGAATCCTTCCCGGCATTCTCGGCAATGGCCCTAAGCGGTTTTTCCAGAATCGCTTTAATAATCGCGACTCCCTTGGCCTCATCGCCGAAGTCAGCGACTCCCGCCGATTTATTATCTAACCCCTTCGCCGCCTCAAAAAGCGCAATTCCGCCGCCGGCAACGATCCCCTCTTCCAGAGCCGCGCGGGTAGCGGCAACCGAGTCTTCAACTCTGAATTTCTTTTCTTTCAGTTCCGTCTCCGTGGCACCGCCGACTTTGACAACGGCAACCCCGCCGGAAAGTTTCGCCAATCTTTCCTGCAATTTTTCTTTATCAAATTCCGAGGTTGTTTTAGTGATTGCGGCTTTGAGCTGGGCAATTCTTTTATCTATATCGGCCTTCTTGCCCTTGCCTCCGATTATAACGGTGTTATCTTTGTTGGACACGACCCTGTGGGCCTGGCCAAGCATTGAGATGTCCGCGACATCAAGCTTCAAGCCCTTCTCTTCCGAAATAACCTGCCCGCCAGTAACTATTGCTATGTCCTCCAGCATTTCTTTCTTCCTGTCGCCGAATCCGGGCGATTTGACCGCGAGAGTGTTAAAGTTGCCGCGCAGTTTATTTACAACGAAAGTGGCAAGCGCATCGCCGTCCACATCATCGGCTATCACAACAAGGTCGCGTTTGCCGGCTTTTGATAATTTTTCAAGCAAGTGAATAATATCGTGAATGGAAGATATTTTCCTGTCAGTGATTAGAATATACGGGTCAGCGTAGACGGCTTCCATCCTTTCCGTGTTGGTGATCATATAAGCCGAAATGTAGCCGCGGTCAAACTGCAAGCCCTCAACAATTTCCTTGGTCATATCAAAGGTCTGCGATTCCTCAACGGTTACCACGCCGTCTTTGCCGACTTCCTTGAAAACGTCAGCTATAAGCTTGCCGATTTCCGGGTCATTGGCCGCAATGGAAGCCACTTCTTTTATCTTTTCCTGGCCGGTAACCGACTTTTTATTCTTTTTCAAAAAATCACCGACCCATTCAACGGCTTTATCTATTCCCCTTTTAAGAACCACGGGGTTTGCGCCGGAATTAACCGCGCTGAAACCTTCGGCAACTATCGCCTGGGCAAGCACAACCGCAGAGGTCGTGCCGTCACCGGCAACATCGTTGGTTTTGGAAGCAACTTCCTTGATCAGCTCGGCACCGATATTTTCAAACTTATCTTTAAGCTCGATCTCTTTAGCAACGGTTACGCCGTCTTTGGTGATCGTGGGCGCGCCGAAACCCTTATCCAAAACGACATTCCTTCCCTTCGGTCCGAGAGTTACTTTTACCGCATTGGCTATTTTGTCAACGCCGCGTTTCAGGGCTTCCCGGGCCTGTTCTTTATATTGAATTTGTTTTGCCATTTTGTCCAAGAGCGAAGCGATTGGGTAACAAAATGAGCACCCCGCTCAAATTTTGCCCAGTCATCGTCGCTATTAAATATCAAACAAGAAAATCTTGTTAAAATCTCGCGATGCCCGGCCGCGAATAGCGGTTTCGTGGGAGAGAGCATCGCTCCCAGCTACTTTGCAAAATTTGAGCTGGGGTAGCCACCAATTTTCTATTCAACTATCGCGAGAATGTCCTCCTCGCGAGCGATTAAATATTCTTTATCGTCAATCTTAATTTCGTTCGGTCCGTATTTGGTAAATAAAACTTTATCACTTTTTTTGACATTCATCGGGATTCTCTTACCTTTATCGTCAATCTTACCCGGCCCGACGGCAACAATTTTGCCTTTTTCCGGCCTTTCTTTCTCCACGGTATCGGGCAGAATTATTCCGCCCTTCCTTTTTTCTTCGCGAAGTGGTTCTATTAAAACCCTGTCGCCTAACGGTTTTATCTTCATTTTAAGTACCCGACACAAATACACTAATGAGCACGAATGTCACGGATTATTCGTGTAATTCGTGTGCGATTCGTGTATTGGTGTCGCATTTTTGGCACTTCCGACCCCAGAGTGCCAACTACACATATATTACACAAGCAAAAAAGGGCGTCAAGCCCCTCACCCAGAAAGGATTTATGCCGCCTATTTCTATGGCTGAAAATACTGGGCGAGTTTCACGACAATCCCTCGAGAGTCACTGAGAAGTTTTGGCACTGAAAGAAATTTATCCTTTCTGGGTGAGGGGGTAAGCCCTGAATCTTTTTCAATGGCTAATTCGTCAAGACCAAGTTTTTTGAGCCGCTGATTGTATTGTTCTATAACTTCCGTCTCCACCGAACCGGGGTGAAATTCCAACTGTTCGTCGTTATAAACCACCCGGCCGCCGGGAGGGTCCTGTTTCCTGTGTTTTTCTATTCTGTTTATCTGCCACCGCCTCGCCCGATTATCCAGCCAATTTCCAAGTTTGGTGTTCAGAATTAATTCGCCGGCCTTGCTTTCAGTTTTTGTCAGAAAGTTGTGGCGCGCCGCCAGGCCAATTTTTTCTGATGCCAATTTTTCCGCTTCAAAATTCAAGACGTAATCCCCCAGCCAAGAGTTGGTTCTGTAAAATTCGGCGATGATTCCGGGCTCGGAAATAAAAACCGACTTGAGATTAATGTATGTCTGGGCGGCGTAAATGCTCTTGTAGGGGATTAAGAGAGATTTGTCGGTAATATAGTGGTTAAGACAGATTTTATCCGGCGCGATTTTTTGGTTGTACTTGCGGCGCATACCGATCAACGACATCAGACCAGAGATAAGCAGGCGCGACAACCATATGCGTCCGCGCTTCACGACAATCAAAATATCCAGATCTCCCAGTTCGTCGGCATTATTCATCGCCAAAGAACCCGACGCAAAAACGGCCCTTATATACGGCAGGAATTTCAGCCACCAAACCGCGCGGCAGGTTTTTCGCCATTTTTTCTTCGCCATTTTCTCCCGCCTTAACCGCAAGGGCACAAGATGGTTTCTTCCAAAAAGATAATAAAAACCGTCGTAAAAATTGACGGCGTTTTCGTTTCTCAACCCCTCCAGCTCGGTTCTTATTTCATCAAAATCGGGGATTCGCGGTCTTTCTGACATCGGATGACGCTTCAGATTAACAAGAAACCTAAAAACCTCCTCTTCTTTCAGCGGAAAATCAAAAACGTCGTAGTAGGCAAGAGTAGCAAGGATATTTTCTCTATGATTTCCCACGGTCAAAATATA
>CAYHMZ010000048.1:0-1158 GCA_964357835.1 uncultured Candidatus Saccharibacteria bacterium | reverse complement strand
CAAAAAACCGATTCAGAAATAGAGGCCTTGATACTGGAATCGCAACTCATCAAAAAATACCGCCCGCCGTTCAATATAATGCTCCGCGACGACAAGCAATATTTTTATACCGGCTTCACAAAAGAACAATTCCCTAAAATTTTAATCTCCCACCAAGTTACTACAATATATCGTAATATTGAAGTGAAAATTTGGATTGGGCCATTTACTGATGGCGGTACGCTAAAAACAGTATTGCGATTCCTACGCAGGATATTCCCCTACTGCACTTGCAAACAAAAGCACAATAACTACTGCCTGAATTACCACATTGGCAATTGCCCCGGTTTTTGCTGCCTTAAAAAAGAAGCAACGGCCAAGCAGGTCATGGCTTACAAGAAAAATATCGCGGCAATAAAAGAGATTTTGAGCGGAAGGAAAAAATCGTTAATTGGAAGATTTGAAAAAGAATTGAATGCCATCGTCAAAAAGGAAAGATTTGAACAAGCGATAGAATTGAGGGATAAAATTGAAAAATTGAAAAATGTTTTTGAGAATGCCCGGATCGTAAACGAAATGAGCCGGAAGGAGATTGACTGGCCGAACGACCTCGCGGAACTGAAAAAAGCGCTTAATCTTTCCATATTGCCGAAGCGCATTGAGGGTTATGACGTTTCAAATATACAAGGTGAGTTCGCCACGGGCGCGATGGTTGTTTTTATGGACGGTAAGCCGGATAAAGACAAATACAGAAAGTTCAAAATTAAATTAACCGCGACCCCCAATGACGCGGGGATGTTAAAAGAGATACTGACCAGGCGGTTTAAACATCGGGAATGGAAATTCCCCAACCTGATAATTATTGACGGCGGCAAGGCACAATTGAACGCGGCTGTCGCGGCAATACCAAATAAAACCCCGGTTATTGCTCTTACCAAAAACACCGAACATAAAGGCAATCATATTTATACAAGCAACAAAAAAACCCCGCCTTTGAAAAGGATAAATAATCATTCGGCCGCAGGCCAATCCTTTTCAAGGGCGGGGAAATCGGCCGTGCCGCTTAAAAATATGCCGCCGGCGGCAAGAAACCTGATTTTGCAGATAGATTCCGAAGCGCACAGATTCGCAATCGGATATTACAGAAAGTTACACAAGGAAATATTCAAATGAAAAGGC
>CAYHMZ010000047.1:2005-4876 GCA_964357835.1 uncultured Candidatus Saccharibacteria bacterium | reverse complement strand
TATGATGCGCAATCGTAACTTATGTGTATGGCTGCGCAGCAGCTATATCGTACGGGATGAATCCCGTTAGAAGTAGCCCTAACGGGTTTGCGAATCAAAGTTAATGTTTAATCGTAATATACAGCGACCGCAAGCCAAGACTTATATGCCACTGTTACTACTTCTAACGGGATGAAACTAGCAGAAAAAGCCTGGATTAAGGTGATAGTAGTGCTTGCAACCCCCGTAATTTTGGGGCTTGCTTTCGTGTACGGTCAGATTTACTTTCTTAACAGGCAAAGTGCCGCGTCTTTTACGCCAATATCCGCAAACAGCATTGCCAGCGCTAAACTGGCGGATCTCGCCGACGGGGGGCTGGTTCTCGTCTTTAAAGAAAGGAGGTTTGCCATCAGTCCCGAAGAGTTCAAGATATGGGTTGAAAAATATAGCCGCTCTTTTACTGGCAAACAAGAGTATCGAATAAACCAACAAAAAATTACGTCGTATCTGGAAAATATCGCTAAAGAAATAGACATTGCTCCGACTGACGCCCGCCTTTCCGTAAACAACGGTAAAATCACGGAATTTTCCACAGCTCAAAGGGGCCAACTTCTTAATGTCCCGGAGTCGCTGACCAGTATAATTTCAACTCTCGCGCAAAATATTGATCCTTCGGTCAAAACTCCAAGCGGCGAAAACACAGTTGAGCTGGTGGTTGACGAAATAGAGTCAAAATTTGCTCTTGATAAAATAAATGACCTTGGCATAAATACTCTGCTTAGCCGCGGCGAATCGGATTTTACCGATTCGCCGAAATCGCGAATTCACAATGTAGGCGTAGGCGCAAAAAAATTCAACGGGGTACTTTTGAGACCCGGGCAGGAATTTTCTTTCAATCAAACACTTGGTGAAATTGACGCTTTGTCCGGCTACTTGCCGGAGCTTGTGATTAAGGGCGGCAAAGCAATACCTGAATATGGCGGCGGGCTTTGCCAAGTATCAACAACTCTTTTTAGAGCGGCTGTAACGGCTGGGCTGGCTATAGTAGAACGCCATCCCCACTCAATACCCGTCCGCTATTACAACCCCCAAGGGTTTGACGCCGCGATTTATCCCGGAGTTTCCGATTTCAGATTTAAAAACGACACTCCGGCCCATATTTTGATACAGACGAGCATCTCCGGTTCTAAACTATACTTTGAAATTTACGGCACGAGCGATGGCCGAAAAGTGGTGATTGACGGCCCGCACCAGTACGACGTGAAACCCAACGGAGCCCAAAAAGCGATCTTAACGCGGATAATTACTTACGCGGACGGGACACAAAAAAAAGACGTGTTTAATTCGTCCTACCAATCAAATGCGGCGTTTGTGATAATTAAAAATCCCTTTGAGTAATCCCGAATAATCTTACCGGCCCCAAACTACTTGTTGAATATTCCATCATATGATGGTTTATTCAACATTCACCCTTTCGCCCCTCAAATTAAACTTCTTTCGCCAGCAAAGTTCATCTTCTATCTCTATCGCCTTACAATAAGTAACGTATTTTTCAATCTCATAAAATTTTCTTAAAATCATCAGCTCTTCATAACATTCAAAAGGGTAGGCCCAAACACTCTTTTGAATCATAATAAATCCCAACTTTTTTATCCTATCGGTGAAAGATAATCGGTTTTTATTTTTACTAACCGGAACATCAAAAATGACCAATCTCCACTTTCCATCCCAGTTCCCCCGTCTTTTAAGTTCCAACGAATCAATATCAACATCCTTAATAACGCTCTTCCCCTCCTTGGTAACTTTCACTATTATCCCCTTGTCGTTTCTTCCAATAATTCGAATGTACCCCCGTCTGCTTAGGTAATCCAAAGAAAGATAGAATTTCCGCCAAGATTTTTTATCGTTATACTTCCTGAATCCCCTAATCAAATTAATGCCAAAATAAGGACTCGTCATTGACAAAATCGCTAATCCGCCAACCCCAATTCCCTTCAAAATCTTTTTTGCAAGTCTTTGTCTCACGATTCTATAACTCTGTCTAAGGCTCTGTTGAATAATCTATCATATGATAGATTATTCAACAAGATTACTCAACAGGGTACGGGTAGGAAAATTTGGTTTCGGCTCTCATCGCCTTCCGGTCTTCTGCACAAAAATAAATTTTTGTGCGGGTAGGAGGATTTGCACCCCCACGGCCTTGCGGCCACTAGCTCCTAAAGCTAGCGTGTCTGCTATTTCACCATACCCGCTTTCAGATTTTTTGATATAAATACGCGGTTATTTTACCTATTTTTTCGGATTTTAGCAACCTGAATTCTGGATGCTTGGCAATATTAATTGGAAAACTCGGGCATAAAATTTTGGTTTTTGCTTGGCATTCGCCGGCAATTTTATAAGCCAATTTATCAACCAACCCCGGGAAAAGATACATATAGATAAGCGAGGCCTCGCGAAGATTGGTTTTGAAAAAATTCTTCCTGCTAACACAGATACGGCCATCTAGATGGGAATGTTTGATTAGAAAACTAGACTTTAAATAAGGCCATAGCGCAATTTCATAACCAACCGCTTTTTCAATTCCGAAATCTTTTACCGCCGATATTAATACCCGCCCGTCGCCTGAACCAAGGTCGTAGAAAATATCGCTCTTTGACAAGCCGCCAAAAGTGAGTAAATTTTTTACTAGTTTTTTTCTGACAGGCACATAAGGAGCACCATAAATAGAAGAGGCGATGCCGGAAATGAGAATTAAAACCATCGCTACGGTGACTATAAATTCGGCGGTCAATAGAACGAATAACAGAATTTGTTGGACGATGAGCACATTTTTACTCTAAAAGATATTCTAAATAATCACAAACCCCCCGCCTAATCGGGGGGTTTGTGATT
>CAYHMZ010000047.1:0-1905 GCA_964357835.1 uncultured Candidatus Saccharibacteria bacterium | reverse complement strand
TAAAAGATATTCTAAATAATCACAAACCCCCCGCCTAATCGGGGGGTTTGTGATTTAAATATCAAGCTGTTTTACTGGCCGGCGCCAAAGAAAGTTCTCGTTACCACTGCTCTCAATGTCCATAATATTACGCCTACGCCTAGCACTATTACCGCCCCGATAAGTCCGTTTTTAATGGCGTCTCTCGCTTTCGTTACCTTAGCCGGATCGCCTCTGGCCGCCATCCAGCTGATTCCGCCCCAGATTATAAATATTACGGCAATAACTACGCCAATCCCTATTAACCAATTCGCAACTGTTCCAATTATCGCCTCAATTTTATTCAGGGTTAACTCCGTTCCTGTCGGCAAATTGACGGCCGCGAAAGACAAAACCGGCAGAGCAACCAACGCCGCCGGAACCGCTAATCTCCATCCCCACTTTCTAAAATTATTCATAAAACACCTCCTTTCTGCGAAATTGTCCAAGAGCGGAGCGATTGGGTAACAATTTCAGCACCCGCCCAAATTTTTGAATTACTTATTTTTAAGCGTATCATGCAAAATTTTTCTCAAGTAGTTACGACCCCAGCCACTTTTGAAAAATTTTTCTCTTCGCATGGCATCTTTCCGATTTTTATAAAGTTCGCAATATATCAGTCCCCATGGTCTTTTTCTCTAGTTGAAGGAACAACGCCCTTTTCATGCTGGCTAAATCTTTCTTTAATATTACTTGAGTAACCAACATATAAACTGCCGACTTTCTTGCTTCTCAAAACGTAGACGCCATGCATAATTCAAAAAATTGGGCGGGTAAGCATTTGTTCCCGTGCTCGCTTCGCTGCGCCCCGGACAAATGCTTAACAAATTAAAGGAATCAGCGAAAAATCAGTCCTGCCCACAGCATGCGCGACTGTCGCTATTATAACATACACCGCCATTATCACCAGAATGCCTATCAACACGTGCTGGAAGTTCTTCACGGCGCTCTGATAAGCAGTCGGATTCCCCCGAGCGTGCATAAATCTTAGCCCAGCTAAAACCAAGAATATCACCATAATTGCTGTGGCAATGCGAGTCAGCCAGCAGGCAAGGCCGTTAATAATATCTTCAACGTCCTCAATCGTAAGATCTATGCCCATCCAGTCCCATTCGTCGGGCGGCGGCCCTACGGCCGCCTGGCATAAATTGCCATCGCTGCATTTCTCGGAGGCGCAATGCTCATCCTTGGTGCACCAGGCGCCGTCTTTATTGCCGCCTTTATAAGCGCAAACTCCCTCATCGCAAGCTAAAACCTCGCCGTATTCAGCCGGACAATTTGCCGGGCCCAAACACTGAAGGCATTTCTTTCCCTCCCCCGAAGGAAGACACAAAAGACCAGAAGCGCAATCCCCGTTGTCCTTGCAAGTGAAACCAAAAGCCTTTTTCCATCCGCCTCCCTCTATGCATGTCTTGTTTGGACCGCATTTTAACCCGCTTTTACAATTACTATCCTTGGCGCATAAATCGCCGGCATTATTACCGGCAGGTAAAGTACAAACCCCCTCCATACAGGATTCGCTCAATATATCGTCGCAATCGGCTTCGCTTTTACACTCAACGCACACACCGCCGGAGCAGAAAAACTGATCCTCGCAAGGAGTCGCAGTATCGCAGGCCTCGCCCAAACCTGCTTCCACCGGCAATTGGGCATTGGCCACTCGAACATTTCCAAAATAAAAGCCGGCAGTTATTACTAAGAAAACAATTGGTCCGGTTTTGGATAAAAATTTAGAAAACATCGCCTAACCAGTAAATCAATTGAACTGCGAGATAAATTAACCAATCTGCCTGCATCTTTGAGCAATTGCTCAAAGATGCAGGCAGACTCGCGTTTGGCCTATTCGTTCTTCAATGACAGAATGCTCTGAATCAATGTTACAAATCC
>CAYHMZ010000046.1:0-4882 GCA_964357835.1 uncultured Candidatus Saccharibacteria bacterium | reverse complement strand
AAAGAACGGCTTGAATTCAGGGCTCACGAAGAAAAGATTCAAAGAATAATCCATGCTCTGCAATTATGCCGCGCGGTATTTTTGACTTCCGGCTTGCTTGAGCCGGGAACTCCTGATTTATTGAGTTGCTTTGTATTTTCTGATGACCTTGTCCCGCTTTCTTTCAGCCCCGCAATTTCTGATTCTTTTGAAGTATTATCCCTAGGCGGATGCCTGTGCCGGCCTTATGAAGATTGGGGAATACTGCGCCTGACACGGACAGGAGAAGATTACTTCGAAGAAGTCCTAAAGAACAAATTCTCCGCCGAAGAATTAACCCAACTAGACCAAATTGCCAGTGATTTTCTGCGGTTCATCACCCCGCTGGAACCCGGGTCTGCAACAGTTTAAAACAACAGTTACCCTGCCAATCAGGCGGGTTTTTTTGTTCCACTTATCAACATTTGCACAAATATCCGAAGGGTCATAAAATTAAGCTTAATAAACTCCGGGCTCGACACACTTTGCGCGAGCTTGCTTGTTTAATAGGACGCCTCAAACGATCAAATGACTACCCCAAATTTATATCCAATCCAAGGCCAGGAACTATCCAAAATTCTTGAGCCCGAGAAAGGCAACGGTAAAACTGTCCCCAATGGTTTGATTTGGGATCGCCTGTTCGGCAAAGGTAGCCCTTATGATGCCATAACCTGGGAGGTCAGAACGGCCAAAATCGTAAAGAGCGGCGGCGAGGTCGTTTTTGAACAAAAAGATGTTGAGGTGCCAAATTTCTGGAGCCAGACGGCGACAGACATTGTCGCTTCCAAATATTTCCGCGGCCAGCTTGGCACTCCCGAAAGGGAGTATAGCGCCCGGCAGATGATTGACCGCGTTGCGATAACCGTCGCCGGTTGGGGATGGAAAAACAACTACTTTAAAACCGAGGGCGACTATCTGAACTTTGAACAAGACCTGAAATTCCTGCTTATCAACCAGTGGGCGGCTTTCAATAGTCCCGTGTGGTTTAATGTCGGGGTCTATGAAAAACCCCAGTGCTCGGCGTGTTTCATTCTTTCCGTTGAAGACACCATGCAGTCAATCCTTGATTGGTATCGGGACGAGGGCTGGATATTCAAGTTCGGCTCCGGAGCCGGTATAAATTTGTCCAAACTGCGCTCATCGCGGGAACCGCTTTCACGAGGGGGCAGGTCTTCCGGTCCGGTTTCATTCATGAAAGGAGCTGATGGCGTGGCAAACAGCATCCGTTCCGGAGGGACGACCAGACGCGCCGCAAAAATGGTGATTCTTAACGCAGACCACCCGGATATAAAGGAATTTATTTATTCAAAAAAGATAATTGAAGAAATGACAAGGATACTTGAGGCAAGCGGAATAAAAGCATCCATTGAGGGCGACCTATTTAATCCTTATACGCTTCTGCCCTACCAAAATGCCAATAACTCCGTCCGCGTAACGGATGAATTTATGAAAAAAGTTGAGAATGACGAGGATTGGGAATTAAAAGCGGTTGTAACCGGTGAGGCGCTGGAAAAAGTAAAAGCCCGCCAAGTTATGGATTGGATGGTGGATGCGGCCTGGCATTCCGCCGACCCCGGCCTCCAGTTTGATACGATAATCAACGACTGGCACACTTGTCCGGCAAGCGGCAGGATCAACGCCTCTAATCCCTGCTCAGAATATATGTCTTTGGACAACAGCGCCTGCAATCTCGCTTCTCTCAACCTCAACAAGTTCCTGCGGACGGACGGCCTTTTTGACGTTGAGAATTTTAAAAAAGCGGCTGATACAATGATAACCGCCCAAGAAATTCTTGTAAGCAATTCGTCATACCCAACGGAAAGAATCACCCAAAATGCTTTGGATTTCAGGGCGCTTGGGTTGGGTTACGCGAACCTCGGAAGCTTACTGATGAATATGGGTCTGGCTTACGACTCGGATGACGGAAGGGCGATAGCCGCAATGGTTACCTCAATAATGTGCGGGGAAGCATACACGATGTCGGCCAAAATTTCCGGCATCTTGGGGCCATTCGCCGGCTACACCCAAAATCGGGAACCAATGCTTGGAATCATTAAAAAACATCTCGCGGCCGCCGAGGATTTGGTCAATGGTTTCGCCCCGGCTAGCGGCAGTCAAACAAACGGGCGAGAAAAAATGATTGAAGAGACTATGGGGGTCTGGCAGAGAGCGTTGGTTTTAGGAGAAAAACACGGGTTCAGAAATTCGCAGGTAACCGTGCTGGCTCCGACAGGCACGATCGCATTCCTGATGGACTGCGACACAACGGGAGTTGAGCCGGAGCTTGCTTTGGTAAAATACAAAAAATTGGTCGGCGGCGGCACGCTGAAACTCGTAAACAGCCAGGTGCCTGCGGCTTTGAAGCGGCTCGGCTACGGCGACCAGCAAATTTCCGACATAACTTCATATCTGCTTGAAAAAGAAACTATAGAAGGAGCACCGCATCTCAATTCCGACCATCTGCCGATCTTTGACTGCTCGTTCAAGGCTCAAAACGGCACGAGAAGCATTAGTTATATGGGCCATATAAAAATGATGGCGGCGGTCCAGCCGTTCATTTCCGGCGCCATTTCCAAAACGGTGAACCTGCCGAACGATGCGACTCCGGACGACATCAGGGAGGCCTTTATCCAATCGTGGAAATTGGGCCTGAAGGCGGTGGCGGTTTATCGCGATGGCTGTAAAAGCGTCCAGCCCCTGAATACCTCGGAAACCGACAAGGAAGAACTGAAGAAAAAAGAAGAACAGGGTCTTGTTGAAAAAATAAACGGCTATACCAGAATAAAACTGCCGGACGAAAGGCCGTCAATCACTCACAAATTCTCTTTGGCGAATCACGAGGGCTATCTGACCATCGGCCTTTATCCCGACACGATGAAACCGGGTGAAACATTCATAACCATAGCCAAAGAAGGGAGCACGATCTCGGGATTGTTTGACGTTATTGCCACCCTTACCTCAATGTGCCTACAGTCAAGCATACCGCTTAAAACACTGGTCAGAAAATTCAAGGATTTAAGGTTTGAGCCGGCTGGATTCACGAGCAATCCCGAAATTCCCTTCGCAAAATCTTTTATTGACTATATCTTTAAATATCTTGGACATAAATTCCTCTCGGACAAGGATAAGGAAGAAATATTCGGCTCCGAGCATGCCCAGCTGAAACTGACCTTCGACCAAGGCGAAGAAAAAAAGGAGCAGAGATTGGAACTGCCGGTAACTCCCGTGACTGCGGAAGCCGCCGTCGCTAATTGGGAACGAGACTCGAATGAAAGCCATACGGATGCCCCTTTGTGCGCGGACTGCGGCACGCTAATGTTTAAAACCGGTTCCTGCTACTCCTGTCCAAACTGCTTTGCCACAACGGGGGTTTGTAATTAAAGATCGCATAAAATTGAAACGGAGATTGTCTCTGTTTTAATTTTATGTTAGAGTTCAAATGCGTTTATCGCGGGGTGGAGCAGCGGTTAGCTCGTTGGGCTCATGAGAAATTGTGACCTATCGCAGTAATGTGATATGGAAAACTCCCTAAATTGCCGGAAACCCTAATCCTAAAAGGATGGGCAATCAGCAGCGAAATCCGCCGGAAGGCGGAGACGTTCAGAGACTATAATGGGAGCACCCTCAATCAGTAATAATTGATTGGGTGATGGGATAGTCCGACACTGTGAGTAATCGCAGATAACGGTCAGAACCCAAAGGTCGCCGGTTCGAATCCGGCCACCGCAACATTTAGAAATAAAAATGCCCTCGTAGGGGGCATTTTTATTTCTAATAAATGGCGGGCGGGGGAGAAAGTGGCTTGAGCCACTTTCGTCCGGATTTGAAGCCGGAGCGATGTGATTTTTGCAAATGGTAAAAATCACCGCGAGGCCGGTACTTAAATCCGAGGAGGCGGAAGCCGACGAGAGATGAAAGCGAATCCGGCCCCCGCAACTATCCTTCGCAAAAACCGCCTAAAGGCGGTTTTTGCTTCGGAATGATTTTAGAGATTCGGCCTACCGGCCGATGAGAGCCTGGAGGTTTATCACCGCGCCGTTTTCTGTAGAGCCGCCGTCTGACTTGCAGTCAATCTCGTAGTTATACGGCAGATTATTTTTTGTCGTAATAGTAACGATTTGCCAGCTGTAGGCGGGCAGAACGACTTTTGCGCCGTCCAGATTTATCGTTTGGACATATTTGGAGCGGTTATCAAGCATTATCTTCGTCCCTGTCTTCAAAACCATTTGACCGGGGATGCCTTGGCACTTTTCGTTGAACTGAATTCTCCTGTCAGCGTATGCCGCAAGGGTCTGGTCGTAAGTCTGGCCAGTGGTTGAAGTAGTTTTTTTGCCCGGCACGTAATTTGAGCTCGGAGTCGGACTGGATGTGGGGTTCGTCAAGCTTAATCCTCCCAAACCTTTACCGCCTAATAAAGCCGGTAATTTCCATATTACTAAGACAACGACCAAAACGACTATGACCCAAATCCAAACCTTTTTACTCATATGTATATGTGAGCGATCCGATAACTCTGCCGGTATGTGCAATGTCCGGCAAAATCAAATAGATACCCTCCATTACCTATATAATAATCATACTACGAATGGAGAAAACGCGTGAGTGGATATCTTACAAAATAAAAACCTCGCTCTGGCAGGATCGTTTTTCACGCGCCTAATCGGCGCGGGGTTTTTGAATAGTCCGCAATGGCTTGAAAGCATCAGCAGAGAATAAAGTCTTGGCTTGCGGTATCTCTTTAAAGTGCTAGTATGCTAGTATAAATAAAGAAGGGAGGTGGAAAAAATAAAAAGAATACACAAAAAATTATTGGAAAAAAGTGTTTTGTATGCCAAGTGGCATCAGTACCCAGGGCATAAGTTTT
>CAYHMZ010000045.1:3523-5003 GCA_964357835.1 uncultured Candidatus Saccharibacteria bacterium | reverse complement strand
AAAATCCCGGATGGTCCCGATCGGTATTACAGGCGGCCGTCACGCATATGGTGTTGCAAAGAGTATGCGTTTCGTTGTCATAAGGGCACTCCCAGGCTCTCATGATCTGATTATCGCAGTTTTTCTCTCCGGCGCAATCGCGGCTTGTCCCGCAATAACCCGATCCTCCGTTATATCCGGCAGCAATATGGCGAACATTGCTACCGCACCTGCCTCTAGCCAGCGATTCTATATACTTGGCCCCAAGGCAGACCGTTTGATTTATATTGGCCGGGTTTCTTAACCAGTCGCAGGTTATAGTAGTGGTTACGCCACACTGACTTTGAAAATTCCTCGCTGTGCCAGTTTGCATCTGCATAGGGCCGCAGGATTCCAAATAACTCCCATTGGGATTTTGTATCTTATTATAGGCACCAATGTTACACGATGATTCGCTAAACATTATTGATGCAATCAATGCCTTGGTATTTAGGCCGGGGATAGAAATTTTGTTAGCCGCTTGTTGAATAGCCGAAGAATACTGGCCACAGGCATTAGTCGGACAACTGGTTGACGCTTGACAAAGGTTCATCCCAACGCCCGGACACTGTAAGGCGGCCACCATAACTACCTTGATACCCAACTGCTTGGTTGCTGATTGTTTGGTTGGGGTTGAGGAATCCTCAACCTTGACGGTAAAGGTAAAGGTGCCGGCGGTGGTCGGTTTGCCGGAGATTATACTCGTAGTTGCTAGCGTCAGGCCGGTTGGTAAATTGCCTGATATCTTACTCCAAGTATAGGGCGTTTTGCCGCCGGTGGCTTGCAATGTCTGGGAATAATTTTGGTTGACGGTTCCATCGGGTAAAGAGGCCGTAGTGATAGAAACCGCTCCGCTATAAACAACTTTTATGGTAAATTCTCTGGTTGCTGATAGTTTAGGGCCGCTGGAGTCCTCAACTTTTACTGTAAAAACTGCGCTACCGGCCGCCGGCGGTTTGCCGGTTATTTTACCGTCAGAACTCAAGTTAAAAATGCCTTGCAGAGAACCACCAATTATGGAGAAGACATAGGGCGCCTGACCTCCCTGGACGGCAAGGGTTTGACTGTAATCCTGGCCCACAATGGCATCGGGCAAGGAAGGAGTAATAAAAGAAAGGGATGAAACCTTTGGATTAACCTTGATACTCAACTGCTTGGTTGCTAATTGTTTGGTCGGAGTGGTGGAATCTTCAACTTTGACGGTAAAGGCGTAATTCCCCGCTTCTGTCGGCGTTCCCGCCATAACCCCGCTATCGGACATTCCTATCCCTGAAGGAAGGTCACCCCCAACAATATAGAAAGTATAAGGGGTCTTGCCGCCGGTGGCTTGGAGGGTTTGGGAATAATTTTGGTTAACGGTACCATTGGGCAAAGAGACGGTTGTTATTTGAAGGACTGCTGCGCATTTGCCACCGCAAGTCGGTTCGGTATATTCGCCGTCGGATTTGGCCACGCAACCAAG
>CAYHMZ010000045.1:0-3423 GCA_964357835.1 uncultured Candidatus Saccharibacteria bacterium | reverse complement strand
CAAGGGCAAATACGTCGCAGGTGGTGCAGGGTCTTGTCTCGTCCTCGGGAGTGGTTGGGTCATCACAAAGCCGACCGCAGGGAACCAATCCTCCCCTACATTCCTCGGCGGCGTTAGCGGCTGGGTAAATTAAAAACAGCCCAACAAGGACGAACAAGAATACGAGAAAAATTTTGGAAAAACGATTCAACCAGCGTAAGCGACACCAATACACGAATCGCACACGAATTGCACAAATAGGATTTCTAATTCGTGACATTCGTGCCCATTAGTGTATTTGTGTCGGGCATTAAAAGCTGCCTCCTCTGGCACGGGCCATTAAAACATTGACCTGGTTTTCCGCGGCCTCAAGCGCGTCGCGCGCCGACATGCGGCCGAAATTAACGTTACCAATCGCGTCGGCAAAAATCGTTTCTATCGCGGAATTGTCAATTTGATACCACGACCTTGCGGATAGCGCCTGAACCGCAAAAACCCCAAGGTCGGAATCATTTCTCTGCTGCTCTATCAAGTCGCGCCTCGCGGACGGACGGCTGGCAGTATTAACATATGGCGCCGCTCCCGGCGCTGAGCTCAAGTAAACTAAAAACTTCCAGGCAATTACTGGGTTCTTGGATTGCTTGGACACAGTAGGAGCCCAATAATTGGCGAAGTTCACGGCCACCGGCGTTTCTGAAATTTGAGGCACGGGCGCAATGCCGAAATTAAACCGGGCCGATTTTGAACGCAATGTTTTGATCTGGTGGGAATAATTAAACATCATTGCCACGTTGCCCTCGGTAAAAGCGTCTATTGAATAGTGCTGCTGGTTATTCCAAGCGTAAATGCTCTTGGCAGAGTCGGCGAAGTTCGTGTAATACTGGAGGGCCGTCTCGCCCACGTTCTGCCCTTCAACCTGCCGGCTGAAAGTGGCGCTTCTGTGTTCGCTATCAGTCATCCGGACTCCGCTTTGGAGCATTAAGAGCGTCAGGATGTCCGTTGAACGGTTGATATTATCGGCCGTGCCGATGGCGGCTCCGGATCTTACAATATTTCCCCGCTGGTCAATCGTAGTAAGTTTTTTTACGTCGTTGTTGAATTCGTCCCATGTCGCCGGCGGACTGGCGATGCCGGCGGTATTAAAAAGGTCTTTGTTGTAATAAAGGCCGAGAGTATCAACATAAACCGGCAGAGCATAAATCTGGCCGTCTTGCGTAAGATCGGCAAGGGTAACATCCAAAAATTGGTCCTGGAATTCTTTTATTGTGAACAGCGGGGTCTTTTCTCCTTCCAGAACTTCTTGCGGCAACGGCTGGATTTTGTCGGCGTGCTTTGGAAGCCATGTATTGTGCATCAGCCAGATATCCGGCCCGGCGCCCGCGGCAAATGAATTCACGAGTTCTTTTTCGTAATCCTCAAAGGGGATTTGCTTGTAAATAATTTTAACGTTCGGGTAGGTTCTTTCAAACGCCGAAATCGCAGAGTCGTAAAAACTCAAATCGTCAAAGGTGCCCCAAAATTGCAAAGTTACCGGTTGCAGTTGGCCACCTCCAAAACCTCCTCCTAAAACCAAGAACAAAAGCAGCACGATCACGATAAGACCGGCAGCGCCGCCGATTATTAATAATTTTGTCTGCGACAAAATTAGTTAGCAGTTGGTAGTTGGTAGTAGGTAGTAAAAACTACTTACTACTCACTACTTACTACCCGCTAGACCTTTCTAAATATTAATCCGAAGTGAAAGTCCCCGGCGTCAATTTCGCCGACGGCTTGAAAACCTTTGTCAACGACTAATGTCCGCATTTCTTCGGGGCTGGTTCTTAAGTTATCGGGGGGGCCGAACCCGTTGGTCCCTTTTCGCCAATCAATGACGATGAGGGAACCGCTTGGTTTGAGAGTCCTTTTGGCTTCCGTGACGATTTCCGCTTTTTTCTGGGACTGGAAGAGAATATTCGCCAGAAGCACGATGTCTTGCGAATCGCTGTCTAAACCAGACCCTCCCGGTGTTTCAAGATTTGCCCTAGCGGTTTCAATGTTTCTCAGTCCTTCCGCCTTTGCCTTTGCCCTTAATGTTTCCAGCGCCGTATCTAAAACATCAATTGCCGTAACCATTCCGCTCTCGCCAACGGCTTTGGCAAGAAAAATAGTAAAATAACCGGCTCCGGAACCGAAATCGGCAATTTTCATCCCCGGCAAGATCCCAAAATAGCCCGCAATTCTTTGGGGGTCCATAAATCCTCCGCTTCCAGGCATCGGAGGAGAAAACCCAGTTGTATTTAGTTGGGTTTCTATACCTTTATTTTACCACCCGCAGAGTCAAACAAAAAGCCGCGTTGTGAACAACGCGGCTTTTTGTTGAAAAATAAATACTAATTTCGCGGGTTAAACCACCACCACCGATGCCACTGTATCCCCTGTCTCCATTTTCATAATACGGACGCCCTGCGTTGCGCGGCCTAAAACCGAGATACTGGCGAGTTCGGTTCTTATCACCTGCCCCTTGCGGGAAACGGCGATCAGTTCCTTTTCTTCCGGATCGGTTATATGAGCAGATACGATCTCCCCCGTCTTAGAAGTTATTTTTGCTGTCAGGATTCCCTTGCCGCCGCGTTTTTGCACTTTGTAAAAACCGATGTCGGTGCGCTTGCCGTAGCCACTAGCCATTACCACGAGAAGTTTCAGGATTTTTTTATCTGTTTTTGCCAAAACAACTTCTGCTCCGACAACTTTCGCGTTTTTCCCAAGCCGTATTCCAATAACCCCCGCGGCCGCCCGTCCCATGGCCCTGACGTCCTTTTCCTTGAATCTGATCGCTGAACCGTCAGAGGTTACTATGACGATTTCATCGGAACCGGAGCTGACATTCACCCACTTCAGTTCATCGCCGCTTTTAAGATTTATGGCGATCATGCCGTTTCGGCGAATTTGTGAAAATTCGGATATGCTGACTTTCTTGATTATGCCGTTAGCCGTTGCCATCACTAAATAACCTGTCTTTTCTATTTTTTTGGAAATTGGAACGATTGCCGTAATCCTGTCCTGCGGCGATACCTGCAGGAAGTTGACAATCGCCTTCCCCTTGGCCTGGCGAGCCGATTCCGGAACTTCATAACCTTTCGTCTGGAAAATCTTTCCGGAGTTGGTGAAAAACATCAATTGGTCGTGGGTATTGGCGACAAAGAATTGGCTCACGGCATCTTCTTCTTTGGTCGCCATCCCGACAAGTCCTTTGCCGCCGCGTTTTTGCGCCCTTAAAACGTCGGGCGGCATCCGTTTGATATACCCGCCGTAGGTCATCATAAATAGCGAGTCCGCTTCCGGTATAAGCTCTTCCTCGTCTACCTCTTGAAGAGCCGATCTAATAATTCTCGTTCGGCGCTCATCCGAGTATTTTTCTTTGATTTCTTTAAGCTCCCGCTTGACCGCTTCCAGAATTTTCTTGGG
>CAYHMZ010000044.1:2257-5184 GCA_964357835.1 uncultured Candidatus Saccharibacteria bacterium | reverse complement strand
CCAAATCGGCATTTATAAAAATCCAGGACGCCGATTAAAATCGCTTTGGACGCCTTGATATTTCTTATCAGTAATATCTTAACGGCTTGCCTTATGATAATCCAAATTGACCAGAATGGCAATGAGATTTTTGTCCAGAAGGGCGCATATTTTATGTTGAATAAATGAGCGTTCCGGTAGTGGTATCGGAGTAAAAGCGCCGCTCCAAGTTTTGAAGTTGAAGACGACTGATCGTGGCGGACTATGGCGTCGGGCGCAACCGCCAATTTAAATCCGGCCTTTCGGGCGCGCATGCAGAAATCGGCATCCTCAAAATACAAAAAATATCTTTCATCAAACATCCCTATTTTTTCAAAAACTTTTTTTCTGATAAGCATCGCGGCGCCCGGAACATAAAAATCAGGTTTTAGGTTATAGGTTATAGGTTTTAGGGCAGAGTGTTTGAGTTCTGGTTTTAACCATTCAATCTCTCCGTAATAAATTATCCTGTCGCCTTCATTTATCACCGCGCCGATAATTCCGGCTTTCGGGTTTTTATCGGCCGTTTCAATGAGTTTTGTCAGAAAATTGCTTCTTACCGTCGTGTCCGGATTGAGTATAAACACATAGTCCGCGCCGTTCTCCAGGGCGTATTTTATGCCCACGTTATTTCCGCCCGCGTAACCTAGATTAGATCTGTTTTCAATTAATTTAAACCTCTTTTCCTTTGCTCTTTTTTGACTTTCAACGAACAATCGGATATTGTTTAGGTGTTGGATTTCCGAAGCATTATCCACGACAACCGCCTTGAAATTCTGCCAATCCAGCTCTTTGACAGATTCAAGGCACTTGATAGTGTCGCGGGAATTATTATATTGGAGGACGATGATAAAAATTGAGGAGGACATATGATAAGTTGGGCGGACTTAATGAATTGGGCTTATCAGAATCGATTGTGGTACATACCTTTGCACGTGGCTAGCGGTACAATAAGCTGGGCTTGGTACAATTTCAGTTGCGATTTGGAACTTCACGAAAAATTTGACCAGCACCTTCAAGAATTAGGATATGCTCCAAAGGACATTGATGAACTTAAGTGGCCGCTAACATGGTTTTTAGAAATCGTGGTTCTTATCTCGGCAATTATTGCGGGGCCGCTAGCGCTAATGGCAGTCGTGATCGTAGGAGCTGGTGGTTTTGTCAAACTAAGGCGAGGCCTGAAATTTTCTCTGTAAATTCTTTCCTAAACCTCTCTGCCGAGAATCTCTCGGCGGTTTTTTTTATAATTTCTGGGTTGTATTTACCGGCCTCTATCCCCTCTTTCAATCTGCGCGCGCCGTCAGCCAGCACTTCTTCCGTCGGGTCTTCAAAAAACTCGCCGTTTATTCCTTCTCGGATATATTCTAACGCTCCGCCGCGTCTTAACGCCAGCACCGGTTTGCCGTAACTCATTGCTTCAATCGGAGTAATGCCGAAATCCTCTTCCTGCGGCATTATAAAGGCAAGACATTTAGCATAATAATTGCGAACCGTATTGTTCGGCTGATGGCCGAGAAATTTAACATTTGAACCGGCACATTTTTTAAGGCGGTTTAGCTCCGGTCCGTCCCCTATTACAACGAGCGGCCACTCCAGTTTGTTGAATGCCTGAACGGCGATGTCTATATTTTTATGCCTGAACAACCGGCTGACGATCAGGAAGAAGGGTTCAGGGGTTAGGGTCGAGGGTTTAGGAATTTGAGAAGAAAATTCCACGGGGGGATAAATAACAATTGAATCGCGTCCGTAGTATTTTTTTATCCTCTGGCGGACATTTTCCGAGATTGCGACGAACTCGTCAACGCGAGTTGAGGCAAGACGGTCCCAGATGCGGAAAAAATGCTGCATCAAAATCGTAGCCAATTTAGGAACTGCGTGCGGCTCTTTTTTGTATTCTGCATGCCAATCCCACACTTGGCGCATAGGGCTGTAGCAGTAACAGATATGGCGAGTCCTGGGTTTTAAAATCAGTCCCTTGGCGAAAGAAACGGAAGAGGAGATAACGAGGTCGTATTCGCCCAGATCCAATGATTCAATGGCCGTAGGCAGAAGGGGCAAAAGCAATTTGTGGCCCCCCATCAACCGATAAGTTTTTTGCAAAAAAGACGGCCTGATTTCGGCGTCCGGGATAAATCTATCCGTAAACTCTTTGTTATAAAAAAGAGTGTAAACCGGCGCTGCCGGAAAAATTTCGTGCAATGTTTTCAGCGCCCTCTCCGCTCCCCCGATATTCAAAAGCCAATCATGGACAAGGGCAATTTTGAATTTACTCTCTTCTGCAGATACAAAATTTGACTTTTGAAACATGGTATGTTAAGATTATTAAAGGAGGTGATATATGGGTGTATTGAGAATCGACTGGACGAAGGACCCTGAAACCCATCGTTCCAATTCGTCGCCGGAATTCCGGCGACTCGTTTTGGAGGTTGCTAACCTGATCAGGAGTGAGGCCCACAGTCTCATTAACGGTCAGGTCGAACAAGTTGCCGGGGTAATTGTGGCGCACCTGGCCCACAAGCACGGTCTAGCCCCCACACAGTGGATACTCTTGTTTGTTGGGTTCAAGCCCTAACCGTCCACAGGCGTACGTCAACGCTTGTTTTTGTTTTTTAGTCCACCACTTCCTCAAACGATAGCTATTGGATTTTTCGCGACTCCGCAGACGGGTAGATAACTTGAACGAACCCCTATCTAAGAAATTTTCAGAGAGGACTTCGGCAACCCTAACCAGCCAATGGCGAAGTTGGGGAGTGTCTTTTCGGCATTCCAGCGAGCAAATTGCACGGTCAATTTTTGATATAATGTCTCATCATCAAAAATTGAATTTGCGAGCTGAAATAGCGTAGTGAGCGGCTGGGTGAACGAAGCGGCCGAAAAGATATTCCCAACGAAGCTACTATCTTTTAGCC
>CAYHMZ010000044.1:0-2157 GCA_964357835.1 uncultured Candidatus Saccharibacteria bacterium | reverse complement strand
TTAGCCATTATATTCTTCTTATAAACCTCTAAATTGTCCAGCACTATTCCTGCTCCTTTGGCCACGCACAATAACGGTTCGTCGGCGATGCGGGCCGATACGCCAGTGATCCTCGTTATCAAAGTATCAATATTTTTAAGCAAGGCGCCGCCGCCGGAAATAACCATCCCCTTCCCCATAATATCGGAACAAAGCTCTGGCGGGGTTTCCTGAAGGACGTTTTTTACGGTCTGGACTATGTCCCTTAATTGTTCCTGAATGGCATCGGTTATCTCGTTGCCGCCCATTTCAATGGTTTTTGGATAGCCGGTCGTCAGGTCCCTTCCCCGGACATTCAATTTTTCTTCATTTGCCTGCTTTACTGCGTTGCCGATCGCGATTTTTATCAGTTCAGCGGTGCGTTCGCCGATGGCAAGGCCGTGCTTTTTCTTAACGTATTCCACGATGGCGGCGTCTATTTTATTACCTCCCACCCTAGTTGAAGCCCAGCTCACGATCCCTCCCAGACTTATGACGGCAATATCGGTAGTCCCTCCCCCGATATTCAGTATTAGGTTCCCGAAGGGGCTGTTGATCGGCACCTTTGCGCCGATAGCGGCGAGCACCGGTTCTTTCACCAGATAAGCGGCCTTGGCACCCGCGTTGATAGTCGCTTCAATCACCGCCCGCCGTTCCGTTGAGGTAATGCCCGCCGGCACGGACACAAGAATTTCCGGTTTGAAAAGACCGAATTTTCCTATGGCCTTGGTTATAAAATACTTCAGCATCGCTTCGGTTATGCGGTAATCGGCGATTACACCGTCTTTAAGCGGCCGGGAAACGATGATGCTGTCGGGCGCCCGGCCTATCATTTCTTTCGCCTGGCTACCGACGGCGATTATTTTATTGTCCAAAATTGAAATGGCGACAACCGAGGGTTCGTTGATTACCAATCCCTTGTTGGGCACAAAAACAAGCGTGTTGGTTGTCCCAAGGTCAATCCCTATTTTTTTTACAAACATATTTGGTTAAAGATTAATGATTTTATCCCCAAGGCGCAAGGGTTTACCCAGCCCCACATTGGGGTGTTAAAATCGTCAAGTAACGCCGCCTCGCAAAATGTGGAGCTGGGTTTACCCAGCCCCACTTTTAAACCGTACATGGGGAGTCATTATTGAATAGTATCTAGCTCTTTCGATACAGACTAGTTATATAATTCCAAAAAGTGGAGCTGGGTTTACAGAAGACAATTTTACTGGTATGATAGCCACCAATGAGACGACAAACAAGACGCGCTTTTTTCTTTATCTCTTTTTTGGTTTTTATTGTCCTCAGCTGGCTGACGGTGCTTTATGCTTTGGGATATAAATATGATTTTGTCCAAAACCAGTTCTTCAAGACGGGCTCTTTTGAAATTAGCGCCAGCGCCAATGCCCAGATATATATAAACGACGAACTTGCCGGCACTACTTCTTTTCTTGGCAATTCATTTTCAAAAAGCCGGCTTTTGCCCAGAACTTTTACCGTGAGAGTGCAAAATGAAAAATATCAGCCGTGGCAAAAACTGGTTGGCATAGAAGCGGGCGTTTTCACTGATTTTCCGCGGGTCGTTCTGATACCGCAAGTTCCCGCCGAAGACATTATCGCTTCCGGCTCGCTGAAAGGCGTTACTTCAATGGAATTTGATGCCAAACAAGGGACGGTAGCGATAAGCAACGGCCTCCAGGTTGAAACCATTTCTTTGGACAACGGCCAACGGGTATCATTAAAACCGTTTATAAAAACGACACCAAAGCCGACACCCCCGCTTACGGCTAATTTGCTTGGGGCAACCCCGCCTGCGGCAAACGGCGAAATTAATCTTATACAATCCCCGGACGGAAACAAGGGTGTTTGGTTGAATAACCGCGAAGTTTGGGTGAAGTGGCTTAAGGATACCAATTACCAACCCGTCAAAAAGGCCGGTGATATGGAATTGGTCGCGAGATTTCCGCAAAAAATCGCCGACGTCCAGTGGTATAAGGACTCCGACCATTTGATCGCAAGCGCGGGAGGCCTGCTTGAATTTATGGAAATTGACAATCGCGGCGGCATTAATATCTCCGCAATTTCAACGATTGACCCCGTCAAATCCAGCGAAGCTGGTGCCGCAGGACGGCAATTTGACTGGGTTGACAG
>CAYHMZ010000043.1:0-5218 GCA_964357835.1 uncultured Candidatus Saccharibacteria bacterium | reverse complement strand
TCTTTACCCCGCTTATTATTTGGTCTTCATCTCGCTCGCCTCGATAGCGGGTTCAGTCTCACTTCCTCACTTCGTATTCTACACACGATCGTGTTTAGAACACGAAGTATCGGCTGCCTTGTATCAGTCACCTTGAAAAATAATTTCTTATCCTCGCCTCTTTCTGCCCCAATGATCTAGCAACGATAACATCAACGTACTTGCCTATATCGAGTAGCGAGCAAAGCTCTTCTATTTCCTTCTCGCATATATAGGGGGTCGCATATATACTCTTTTGTAACTGGTAGCAGCCAAATTCGTTTAGTTTATCTCTCAAGACATCCCTTGCTCCTCTTCTTTGCTCGGGGACGTCAAAAATAATGATCCTCCAGAATCCATCTTTTTTACACTTTTCGATGCGTAAGCTTTCTATTCGCCCAAAATTAATTTTCTGTCTTCCTTTTGCAGTTATAATATAATCTTGATCCGGGCTATATTCGATTAGACCCCCTCTTTTCATCTCATATGCTCTCTTGCTGAATTTTAAAGGGTCAAAACTAGAATCATGTTTAGAAAAATAGGTATGGAGATCCTCTTTTCTGACCAAGTTTTTCTTCGCCGAATTATATTGAGAACCTCCAAAAGCAAGTCTCTCAATGGCTTCTAAAATACCGATACTTGGATATTTGCTATATCTGCTCATAAAATCTAGTTCGGGTTCTATTACGATCGTGGTTAAAATCAGAAGTGGAAATCACTGGGAGCGAGGAAACAAAGATTCAACTTTTGCTACCACAAATTTATATCCTTCCAGCTCTTCAGTTTTGCCGTCATAACCGAAAGTTTTGAAGATTCTCTCGGCGGTTTCGGGGAGAAACGGTTCTACCATTTTTACGGCATTGGTAATTAAATAAACCAAACTGGTCATCGTTTTCAAAAAATGCTCGGGATGGCCAGCAACGTCAGCCCACGGCTTGTTATTATCAATATAAGCATTGGAAAAAGCAAAAAGTTCCCAGATTTTGGCTAAGGATTCGTGCAATTTAAACTCGGTGATTGCCTTTTCACAATTCTCCCCCGCTTCGGATACTCTCCGCTTAATCTCATCGTCCAAAAACTTTTCTTCAAAAACCAGTTCGCCTTCGAGTCGAGTTTCAATAAGTTTGGCTACGCGACTTACAAGATTGCCTAGATTATTCGCCAAATCGCCGTTGTATCTGGCTTCAAGTTTTTCGGCCGAGAAATCGCCATCTTCATCGGAGGGAATTTCTCGCAAAAGATAGTACCTCACCGGGTCAATGCCGTATTTTTTAGTAATCTCAAACGGGTCAACGATATTGCCCAAACTCTTGCTGATTTTCTGACCGCTGGTAGTAATAAATCCGTGAATCAGAATCTGCTTTGAGTTGGGCAGGCCCGCCGACATTAACATTGCCTGCCACATCGCCGACTGCTGGCGCAGATTATCTTTTCCGGCAATTTGAACCCCTGGCCAGAAATCTTTGAATGTTTTCTCGTCCTCCGGCCAACCGAGGGTTGAGATGTAATTAATCAGCGCGTCAAACCAAACATACATCACGTGCGCTTCATCGCCAGGCACCGGCACTCCCCAGGGCATTTTTTCCTTAAGCCGCGAGATGCTGAAATCGTTCAGCCCCTGTTTAACAAAGTTCTTAATCTCGTTGAATCTGAAGTCGGGCAGGACAAAATCGGGATTTTTCTCATAAAACTCCAAAAGCGGTTTCTGATATTTTGAAAATTGGAAAAAATAATTTTCTTCGTCCCTCGTTTCAATTTTCAGATTGGGATGCAGCAGGCACCTGCCGTCCTCATCCAGCTCGGACTCGGTTTTCTCAAGTTCGCAGCCGACGCAGTATTTTATTTTATAGTCCTTTTTGTAAATATCGCCGTTTGCCGAGCAACGTTTCCAAAATTCCTGACAGGCGGCAATGTGGTGGGGGTCGGTTGTCCTAATGAAGTTGGTCCAGCTTATGTTGAAAGCCTTCTTAAGCGCGTCAAACTTGGCCGCATATTCGTCCACATATGCCTGAACATCCTTTTTCTCTTCCAGCGCCGCCCGGTAAACTTTTACGCCATGTTCATCGGTACCGGTATTAAAAACAATTTCCTCACCCAAACTTTTGTGGTATCGCGCTATGACATCAGCCTGCACTAACTCAAGAGCAAAACCGATGTGGGGGTCTGCATTTACATAAGGCAAAGTGGTGGTGATATAAAATCTGCTCATAGTTTACAGTTTCTAGTTTCTAGTTTACATTTTCTGGTCAAAAAAACAACCGGCTCGGCCGGTTAAAAAACTTTTAACCGGGTTTGCCTGTTAAGTAACATCAGCAATTCTCCGGCTTTCTTTTTGTTTGGCTAAATCATCCAAAATCTCAACGATAACTACTGCCACGGGCACCGAAAGCAAAATCCCGATTAGACCGGCCAACGTGCCCCCGATAAGCAACGCGATGATCACCGTAACGGGGTTAAGCCCAAGCGTCTTGCCAAGTATGAGCGGGGCCAGAACGTGGGCCTCAACTTGTTGTACGGCAACATAAAAAACTAAAACCCATAATCCCAGAACCGGCGACTGGGCAAAGGCCAAAATAACGCCGGGGACAGCCGCAACAACCGGACCTATGATAGGAACGATCTCCAAGATCATCGCGATAATCCCAAGAAGTAAAGCATACTTGACGTTGAGCAGCGAGAGACCGATGAAAACCATCAAGCCCACCGACAAGGCAAGTAAAAGCTGGGCCTGCAACCACCGTCCCACCTTATGCTCCGCCCTTTTCCACAAACTGATAACGTAGTCCTCATACTTTGCCGGCAAAACAGACCTGATAAAACCCGCGGGCCCTTGCTTCATTACCGACAGGTAAAAAGATATGATGATCACCGCAAGGAAAGACAGAACACCGCCAAAAATATTTACTACGAGATTCAAGGCCGAACCGGCGGACACCTGTAGAAACTGCGAGAAGCCGTCCAGAAGATTTTGTATTTCGCTGAAAAAATCAAAGTAGTGCGTGGTGGTCGTTTGCTGAGCCTTTTCCAGCGCCCCTGAGATATTGAATATGAATTTTGGCAGTGCCTGCGTCAATTGGCCTATTTCTAAAGATATAAAAGGCACCACCAAAGAGAGCAGGAAAATCACCAATCCGAAAATAACTAAATACAATACCAGCACCCCGAGCAATCGCGGAATTTTCCTTTGCTCAAGCCAATTTGCGAACGGACCGACGGCCGAGGCGATGATGATCGCCAAAAACAGAATTATGAGAACGTCTTTGATGAGATAAAGGAAAACGAAACAAAGGATTATGAAAATAACCTTGAATATGGTTGAAGTGCTTATATTTAAAATCTGTTGTCCCGCCATTCTATTTTCTACTCACTACAAACTACTAACTAGCTCATTCTACCACGAATTTAAAATATCTTTAATCTCGCGGTTGTCCTCCTTGAACGGGCCGACAATGGCGAGGTTTAATTTTTCCGGTTTTAAAATATCTTTTGCCACTTCTTGAATGTCTTCTCTGGTTACCGCCATCACTTTCTCCAGCCGTTCTTCGGGCGTTAACATCCTGTTTTCTAAAAGTTCTTGCTCTCCGTAAAAAGATGCATGGGCATCCGAGGTTTCAAGGCCAATAGCAAGGCGGCCCTTGGCATAATCCTTTGTTCTTTGCAGTTCCTGTTTAGAAACCAGTTCTTGAACGAGTTTTTTGTGCTCCCGGAGTATGACCTTCAAGGCTTCTGACAAATTATCGTTATTAAGGCCCGCGAAAGTTGAGAGGTCGCCCGTTTCATTATAGGAAGTGGTGCCGCTGCCGACTCTGTAAGCCAAACCCCGCTTTTGCCTCACTTCAACAAAAAGACGCGAGCTCATGCCGCTGCCAAGAATAAAAGACATCGCCTCTAGGGCTTCCAATTTCGGGTGGAAACGGCTGTAAGCCCGAAAGCCAAGATTTATATGCGTCTGGTCGGTTTTTTTGTTGAATACTTTCAGGCGAGATTCGTTCTGATCGTTCAGGACCGGAATAGGTTTTATGATCTCCGCTTCCCGTATGTTGTTCAGATAGTTCGCGACCTTTTCCTTCGCCGTCTCGGGAGCAATATTGCCGGCGATGCATACCAAAGTGCTTTTTGCAAAATAATGGGCGTTGAAATATTCAACGATATCCTCCCGCCGCAAGGCGTCAATAATTTCTTTTTTCCCCGCTACGTTCCACCCAAGCGGATGGTCTCCATAGATCAATTCGTCAAACAATTCCGTAACATGGCGGGCGGGAGTGTCAAAATACATATTTATCTCCTCCTTGATGGGGCCTCTCTCTTTGTCCATCTCTTTTTCGTCAAATTTTGAATTCTGGAAAATGTCGGATATCACATCAAGGGCGGTGTCAATTTTGTCTGAAGCGCATTTCACATAGTAGCCGGTGTATTCTTTGGAAGTAAACGCGTTGTAATCGGCGCCTATTGAGTCCAGTTCGTAGGAAATATCAAGGGTGCCTGGCCGCTTGGCCGTGCCCTTAAACATCAAATGCTCCAAAAAATGGGAGATGCCGCTGTTTTTTGGCGTCTCGTAGCGCGAACCGGTGGCAACCAGTATCAGCACCATAACCGACTTGGTATTCTCCATCGGCACAGTAACTAAACGCAAGCCGTTTGGGTAGGTAAAAAGTTTGAAATTGTTTTTTCTCGCCATAAAATTTAAAATACCACAAAATCAGGGCGCAGGCAATTTAAAAAATAAAAAGCGGGGCAGCCCCCGCGTAACTTAAGAAACTAATCGGAATTATCGGACCTTGTCTTGATGTCAAATAATACGAATGCCACCGGAAGGTGATATTTGCAACTTAAATTTAATTGGTCGGGTTTACAATTCGGACAATCATACCAAACTTTATCAAACCAATTTGCATAACCTCTGAAAACTTGGTAGAAGCAGCGGACGGTTTTTTCCATATCTCCCCCGCTTCGGCGAAGCTATTTATTAAACAACTGTCTCTATTATACTCATATCCTTTATACATCTCAAAATGCCGCGCAAGGACGACAATCAAAAAGCGGGGGCAATCCCCGCATAATTTAAAAACTAATAGGAGCTATCAGCGCCTGTCAGGCAGTCCCTCGTTCGGCATGGTCACGACGCCGGAATTGTCAAGCATTAAGTTTTTTCCGGTCACTCGCGGCAACGGCGGTTGGGAAGTTTGGTTTCTCAACTCCC
>CAYHMZ010000042.1:0-5271 GCA_964357835.1 uncultured Candidatus Saccharibacteria bacterium | reverse complement strand
TCAATATTGCTACTGAACGACATTTTCCTCACGGTAATGCCTTCGACTTCCCGGATCTCATTTAGAATTATAGACCCGCCCTAGGAGCAGTAAAGAAAAGTTATCCACAGTCAACCTCTACCACAGTCAACCCCTGATTGCGGGGGCGATTCAAAAAGCCGGTTTGCGCCGGCTTTGTTTGGCTTATTTTGGTCCATTGGGATTTGGCGGCCGTTTGGCCATAATTTGAGCAACTTCCTTAAGGGACCGCGGGCGGAAATTATGAGAATCAACGCCAACGTCCAGGAGTTTGCCGTTCTGCTCGGCATAGGCATTCCGTGAGCCATGGGAATGCCCGAATAAATGCCAGCTCCCGCGATGCGATTCCGGCCAAGTTTTTTGAATTTCGTGGCTCATAAAGATGAGCTGGCTTCCGTTAACTCCTATTAAAAATGAGTTCTGGATATCTTCAAAATAGCTGGCCAGCTTTAATATGCGTCCATCGTGAGTGCCGCGGCATAAAAATTTCCTGCCATTAAGCCGGGTTTACCCGGTGTTTATTTTATTAATTCCACAGCTATTCTGGCTATACCATGTTGATGGGGGTAAGGTGTTCCTTCGTGTGGGTTATCTTCCTTTAAAAACTCCTCATAAGCCAGTATTTTGAATTCTTCATTAGGAAAGTAATTTTTGAGCTCATCCTTCTCCAAAAAATTCCAGTACTGTTTAGAACCTTCGCTATAAAAAGTATTCTCTTCAACGGGTTCTCTTTTTTGGGCAAATTGTAAATAAGACGCATCGGATGTGGTAAAAGATGATATCATAGCCACGCCTCCACTATTCAAAGATTCTTTGATTTTGGAAATTATTGTCTCAAATTCCGATTTTTTCATAAAAACCAGGGATTGAATTGCCAGGATCACATCATATTTTTTATCAAAAGAAAACTGTCTCACGTCTTGGACGGCGGCATTTAACTCAAGCTTAAATTCCTTGCTTCTTTCCTTAAGGCTCTCGATGGCATTTTTATTAATATCTATCGCGTCAACCTTAAAACCTTCTCTTGCGAGAAAAAAGGCACTGTTGCCATTGCCCGTTCCGATATCAAGAGCCAGTCCATTTTTCCCTTTTGGAGTATATTTTTCGACAAAAGGATCGGGCGGTATTAATTTATTTTCCATACAACAATTTAGTGCAATTTATTAATCTACCGAGTTCTATGTCCCATCTGCCTAGCGATGGGACGGGGTTCTTGGGCCGTTCCATCCCTGTCCAAAATCCGCATTTTTCCTGACAAAACTTTGGACGGGGATAGGTCGCTTTCACAAAAATAATCTGCTATAGTCCTCGGGCTCTAACTCTTTAAAAATATCATTGTTTTTCTTGATTTACAACCGGGGATAGGAATCTAACCAAAGAAAAACCGCCATTAGCGGCGGTGTATTAGTTGAAAATTCATCGTAGTTTTTACGGTTCCTTTAATTTTCTATGTCCTTAAAAAGATCTGCTTCTCTAACGCAAAGTTTCTCCCCTTCTTCCCAAATGGTTAGAGAAACACCGTTTTCATCGGCAATAATTTCCATCTGTGGCATTTCTACATTTCGACAGCAAGGCCTTACGCCAAGACATTGGAAGGATTCGGAAAGATGAATTTTTAAATCCAGAGCCGGCTGACCAAGAAGGAAAATATAACCTCGGGTTGCCACATTCTTTTGAGCGTCTGGCGACCAGTATCGCCACAAAGTCGGATCATCATAAATATCCGGAGAGTGGACTATGGACGGCAACCCCGAATTCGGATCAATCTCATCGGGAGAAATTAATCCCGGTTTTCCTTCTGGCACTTTAAGTTCCTGCTTGGTTCCATGATAACCGTAACCGACTTCCACATTTAAACCTTCGTACTCAAAACTTGTCCTACTCATAACAATCTCCGGCCTATTCACAACCCACCGGCCATTTTCTATAACTGTATGTAGAAATTCCACAAAGCCGTCCGACTGAAGATGCCTGACCATTTGCTGGTCTCGTATTATCTTGGCATCATTCAATATTACCCAATATTGGGGTAAGCTCGGAGCGGTAAATTCCAATTGTCCCAATAGTCGAATGGCCTCGCCGTAAGTTATATGGTTTATCCTTCCCTGGCTGTCCCAAGAAAGTTTAATCCCGCATTTCTTAGCGGCTTCACGTACCCTCTGGCTATTTTTCAGAAATTCCCGCTTTGCATACAGCCCTGTTGAGGGAGAATAAAAGTAGCGATTAAAGGCCGTGGCAACCGGTTCCAAAATCGGAACGATTCTTTTTCGGGAAAGCTGATCGCCAACCCCCCAGAATTCAATGAACTGGTCTGTTTTGGACACCAACGCTTTTCCTTTGAAGGTGCTGCGAATAATGGTTTCCAATAGGCGGAACATGCCTTCCTTGAACTCTGAAAATACTTGCTCATTGAATATGAGATAAACCCTCTCGCGGTTCACGGTGCTGTTATCGTCAAGATAATCAACCACCTTAATCAGTGTGAGCGGCAAGTTTTTGCATTGATTATTCTGGCGTGCCAATGCAACTAAGCATTTAAGGAGGCCCGGTTTTAAAACATTTCCTCGACCATCAAATACGTGTTTTACTTTAGCAACTGCAAAACCAAAAAAGATCCAATCTTCTTTGTAATCGCGCCCGAAGAGTGATTCTGCGTCATCGGTGTTTAGAAGGGCGCTCATCAGATCATGATAAAACTCTCCATCGCTTTGGATCCCCGCAATTTCTTTCAGATCGTCCATAATTAGGACGTCTCTAGCCGTCATTTTGTATGGTGAGCGATTTTCGGTATCCATTAAAGTGGTGCCATAAAAAATTTTGGCAAGTTCTGCTGGAATATTAAGGCCGAGTCCGTAAAAACGCTGAACAATCAAGGCACAAGTAGAGCCAATCATTTCAATTGTCTTGGGTATGTCCTGACGCAGAGCTACTTGTGACGGAATGTGATGGTCAACAATTGAAATAACAAACTTTTGTATTTCCGGACCGAGACTGTGGTCAACCATTATCCATCTTGCCTGGCCCGAATTAGCAATCTCTTTGTATGCCGGCTCGTTGGTAAAAATAACACCACCCGCGAGACGATCGCCTAAAAGTTTGGCTATTTCATCAGGCATCCGGGAACCTTGGACAATGGGGATGTAAGTTTTAACATGGCCGTCACAAAGATGATTTCTGTAAGCCTCCGCCAAAGTGCTGATCACTGTATCGGTATCGGGATTCTTATGGCCGGTAACAAATACGATGGGCCGGCATTCCTTAATGGCCCGCTGTAATCTTGCGCGGCTGGCCTCAACAAAAGCAACAAAATCCTCGTACCGAACGGTTTCTTGCGTTACACCCCGAACTGCCCTCGCAGTTCGGGCGATTTCTAGTGACGATGTGTCGTCCTTTCTTTTGGCATAGACATACAAAATACCCAGAATTTCTCTCAGTTTTTCCCTGATTTTGTATATCTTTGTCTCTTGCGATTCGCTGAATAAACTGCCGTATTGTCTTACAAACTCTAAAAACTCGGCGCGTTCTTGGAACAAACCAGCATAATCGTTATTTTGAACTCTGGTTTGGAAATCAGAAATAAATTGTCTAGCTCTTTCAGAGATTTCCGGATCAATTGAAGCGTATGGCAATTCTTTGCGGCACTCGCGTATAAGCAAGTTGGGCTGTGGGGCATTAATTGGAATGCCCAAATCCAACGATGGCTTGCCGACTGAAGTTACCCACCCCCTGACAGCCGCCGCTACATAGCTATAGTCGCAGAACGACCAATATTTCCATGTGGTAGAATATTTTTCCCGATTCAATTCAGCCTTAAGAGGAAGGCCTGCTTGTAAATCCACCTCCTCGGCATTAAACCAGCCGGGGTGACCATATGGCAT
The DNA here is from genome assembly GCA_964357835.1 of uncultured Candidatus Saccharibacteria bacterium. Lineage (GTDB taxonomy): Bacteria > Patescibacteriota > Minisyncoccia > 2-02-FULL-40-12 > IGHO2-01-FULL-4-A > CAIUCV01. The sequence goes on along the minus strand of CAYHMZ010000042.1, from coordinate 1,375 downwards.
TTGAATACTCCTTGGGTCGCCCTGATAGGTATAACCACTTTCTTGTTTAGTCGCCCGGACATTTTCAATAGCAACTTCCTTTTTCTCAAAAACGGTGTTCAGCCATTCGGCATAATGGTCTGATTGCAATTGGGCTACCATATCAGCATCGCCGGCCTCTTTGGCATCGTTCAATATTAACCAGTACTCTCTCATTGTCATCATTGTCCCGCCGAGATTACGGAGCAAGTAAATCGCTTCCAAAAAAACTATACTATTTATCCAGCCCTCATCGCTCCAACGAAGTTTAACCCCGCCATCAACCGCAGCTTTAATAACTCTCGCGTCAATCTTCAGGGGCTCGCGGGCCACATATAATCCGGTTGATTTTGAATAAAAGTAATCGTTTCCCATAATTTATCTCCCTTCTCCAAAAAACAAATTGATTTCTAGACCCACTTCTTTTTTATCATCTGGGGCATGCATCAAGTTGCCGGCATAAATCCCTTGTCTAAATAGTTCTCGCGTCTCATCGGTAACCAAATCGTGCCTTATAGTACCGGCAGGAGCTTCAAGAAGATTAGTCGGGCCGCGCAATGTGCGAACTTTGTTAATCGCACCCTCTCCCTCAAAAATAGCTACAACTGAATATTCCCCAGTTAAATGTTCCTCAACTTCAGTATAAATCTGGGGCAAGTTTTGTCTAGTTTTAGGGTACATCTTTTGGCAATCTTGAGGGGTTAATTTAATCATTTTTATTCCCACGATTACCAGGCCTAATTCCTCTACCCTCGCCAGAATTTTTCCAGCCAAGCGTCTGGCTATCCCATCGGGCTTAATGATGATAAGTGTCCTTTCGATCGGATTTTCGGTCATTTATCTCACCTCTTTGTAAAATAACTTTTGAGCTTATGCTAAAGAGTTTATCTCCACTCGTCAAGTTTAGATTTCAAAAAAAACTTCGAAAAATTGGGGTTTTGGTCAGCCCGACAGAGATGAGACAAGAACCCCTGACCGGAGATGGGACAGGGAAGAAGTTATTCATCAAGGACACGACCGAGAACAAAAAAGTGCTGGATTTACCAGTACTTTTTTATCATCCCATCTTGGACGGGGATGGGTCGCTTTCACCAAAATAATCTGCTCCATACCCTGGACGAAATCCGAACCTTTTTCCGCGAGAATCCTGACGCTAACTTCTAATGCCGCGCCTGCGGCGCGGCATCCCGCCCAGCGGCTCGCCGCCTGACGGCGGCCAGCAAAGCCCGCAAAAATTGACACATCTTTTAGTGGGTGCGCGCAAAAAACTTTTTCAATTAAGGAATCAATTTTTGCGGGCGGCGGAAATCAATTAAGGCCCCAGAAGAAATCTAAGTATGGTTCCAAAAAAATAATC
>CAYHMZ010000041.1:0-5582 GCA_964357835.1 uncultured Candidatus Saccharibacteria bacterium | reverse complement strand
TTAACGCGCCAGTTGCGATTGTCAAAACAATTTGGGCGAAAGGGGACGCGATTGTGGAGGGAGTCAGAAAGACGTATTATGCCGTTGCCGACTTATTCCCGAATGTTGACATTGGATTGATGGTCGCCAGTTGGGTGGGACGCGATGTGATGATTTCGCAAGATGCCAGTTTAGAGGAAACATCGCTTTTCGCCGGGCAAGGGGCGCAGGCGGCGAAGCAGTCCAAGACCGACCTTGCGGAGAACGGGAATTATCTCGCGACTTACGGGGTTGATTCAACCCGCGGCGAGATTCAGTTAAGCGGATCGTCAGACCTCGTCGTTGGAGAGGCGAAAATATACTTTGATTACTCTTTCAGCTCCATAATTTCCGACAAAATACCGCTCAAGATTCTGATAACCCCGACGACGAACAGTATCGGAGGGCAATTATATACCGCTCAAAAGTCGGTCTATGGATTTATCGTGAGGGAATTAAACGGGGCGAGCGACGGCAAGTTTGACTGGCTGGCGATAGCCCGCCGCAAGGGTTACGAAGGCGCCGACGCGACAGCTTCCGCCTCGGCTGATTTCACGCCGACCCCAACCCCAGCTCCCGCTCCACAATGGGCACCATTGCAAACCCCGACGCCATCGCCTGCACCAACAGAGTCGCCAACTCCGACCCCGACAGAAACTTTAATCCCGACGCCGACCCCAACGCCAACCGAAACCCCTTCGCCTAGCCCATCTGAAACTCCAACGCCCATGCCGCTTCCATCCGAATCACCAACGCCAACCCCAACTCCACAATGGGCACCATTGCAAACCCCGACGCTATCGCCTACGCTATCCGAAACGCCCACACCGAGCAGTATGTCAGAACCAACCCCCGCAACGAGCGAAACCCTTACCCCAACACCAGTTGACACCACGACCCCTATGCCCTAGGAATACAATGGTGCCCATTGTGGATTGTGGATTGTGGATTGTAAGACATACAAAGGTTATGAATACAAGAGATTACAAAAAATTTGCAGCAGGTGAGTATTATCACGTTTATAATCGTGGGAATGCAAAGCAAAATATTTTTCGCGACAATGCTGACTTTCACTTTTTCTTATTGAGACTAAGGCAAAATCTTTTCCCCGACGAGAAGGCGAAATTAAGATTACAGCCCTTACCCCCGAACTCCTTTTCTTTAATTTGTTATTGTCTAATGCCTAATCATTTCCATTTTTTAATAAGACAGAACGAGGAAATCCCCATGAGCAAGCTTTTGCTAAAGATTTGTACCAGTTATTCCAAGTATTTTAATAAAAAATATGAGAGTGTTGGGCATATTTTCCAAGATCAGTTTAAGCAGGTTTGGGTAGGAGACAATGAATACTTGACTTGGTTGTCCGCCTATATTCATCAAAATCCGAAAGTGGCCGGATTAGCAAATGATATCAAAAAATATCCCTGGAGCAGTTATTTGGATTTTATCGGGGAAAGAAATGACTCTTTGTGTAAAAAAGAAATAATACTTAACCAGTTTAACAGTGCGAGAGATTATGAGAATTTTGTTTCTGACAGTTTTGACATAATAAAAAACGGGAAATTAGCAAGAGAATTATTGCTAGATTATTAGATTATGCGGGGCGGGAGAGCAGGAGAGCCTACAATGAGAGCCTACAAGCCTACAATGGTGCCCATTGTAGATTGTAAATTTGCAGGCAGTGTCAATATTGACTATTTTATGACTTTAAAATAACAATAGATTTAACCCTACAAGCTATCGGTTTCGGCCAAAAAGGCAGATATCGGAGCCTTTTCGGGGTTATAGAGTTATTATGGAAAGGGAATTTTCAGAAAACGAGGAGCGGGATTATCAGGAACCCGCCTTAGAAGACGGCGTTGATAATCCGGCCATGGTCGCGGACGAAGGCATCTCGGCATATGGAGAAACCGAAATGCCTCCAGAGGAAGTTTTGCCGGTAAAACCGCTTTTTACCAAGGCGATCCGCTGGCTGGTTTATGCGGCGGCGTTTCTAGTGCCCTTGTTTTTCCTGCCGTTCACGGCGGACGTGCTGGAGTTTAACAAGCAAGCCTTGCTGGCCGCGGTCGCCGGGATCGGACTGGTCCTGTATTTAATTGACGTCGTGAAAACGGGGATTTTCAAATACAGGCAGAGCTCTCTTTATTGGCCCATCGCCGGTTTTATTCTAGCCGGCGTGGTGTCCGTTATTTTCTCGGTCAGCCGTTTCAACAGCATATTCGGATTCGGCGGAGAAAGAGGTTTCTCGCTGTTGAGTTTGGCATCGTTGGGAGTGATTTTCTTTTTGACCTTGAGCGTTGTGGATGACGGCGGGAAAGCATTGAAAAAAGTAATGACCGTTTCTTTAGCGCTGGCTTTTATCTTCGGCGTCTTGCAGGTTCTGGGGCTCTACCTCTTTAAAGAGGGCTTATTTGCCAACCGGACTCTCACAAGTGTCGGCGCACTGAACGCGCTGGGAGTTCTGGCGGCAATATCGCTAATTTTCTTTGTTACCAAAAACGATGGTTCAAAATCGGCGCTTGATTGGGTTATTACCGGACTTGGTTATATCGGTTTTGTTCTGGCTTTGTTCCTGGTCATACTTATAAATTGGTGGCCCGTATGGACAGTTGCGTTTGTTTCGCTATTGGCTGGCGTTGCGTTTGAGTCCGCCGGCAATCTGCGCCTGAAAGTCGGCTCCAGGATGAGGATGTTCGCAATACCAATGGCGCTCATCGTGCTCGGAATTTTCCTGATGTTGGTTAATTTCAACTGGTCGTCAATAAAATCCAAATTCCCGCTGGAGGTAGCGCCTTCGCACCAGACGTCCTGGGGGATAGTTTTGGACTCGTTGAAATCGCGCCCGCTGGGTTTTGGCCTTGAGAATTTCAGGATCGCTTATGACAAATTCAAGCCGTTGGACATTGCCAATACGGCTTTTTCTCAAATAAGATTTTCAGACGCAACGTCTGAAGCAGCGGATATGGCGGCGGAAGGAGGAGTCTTAATGATATTGGCGGTCCTGTCTCTTCTCTGGTTTTATGGACGCGACCTTGTGAGCCATTTTAAACAAGAGATTGTCGGAAAAAACGAAGCGGGCAGTATTTGGGCGGCAGGTCTGGGTCTGTTAGCTGCGCTCTTCCTTTATCCGTTCAATGTCGCGTTGCTGACGGTGTTGATTTTAGTGCTGGCTCTCACGCAGATGTCCGGACGGCACGCACTGGCGACAACGGAGGAAGTTACAGTAAATCTTGAAAGCAGCGCCAAGTATTCGTTTGTCGGCTCCCTCGCTTTCATAGTCGGTTTGGTATTGGTGCTGGTTGCCGGCTATTTCACGGTAAACAACTACATATCAAACGTTTATCTTGCTCGCGCGCTTGGCGCTACCGACCGCGCAAAGGCAATCAGTTATTTTGTGGAAAGCGCGAACAGCAATACTAAAGATACGGGGATTCTTAGAACATTGTCGCAGGCCGTATTGGCGCAGTTAGCCGATGGTCTGCAAACCGGGCCGGAGAAAGACGAAAGCAAGGAAAGTTACAATACGAAGATACAAAACCAGATTACCTCCGCCATTAATATCGCGTTGCGGGCCACCGACACCGACCCTTCGGATTCCCAAAATTGGGCCAATCGCGGATTGGTATATCAGAGTTTAATGACGCTGGTCGGCGGAGCGGACCAGGCCGCAATTAATATGTACAAAGAATCACTTGCGCGCAATCCGGCCGACCCTCTGACATATTTAAGAATGGGAAATGTCTATCTGACTGCGGCTGAAAATATCCGGGCGGCTATCAATAAGGCGCCGCAGGGCCAAACCGGTCTTGCCGCCGCTCAAAGCCAAATGAACGATGATATGAGCAAGGCGGAAGAGAATTTCAAAAAAGCAATTTCTTTGTACAACAACTACGGGCAGGCGCTTTACAATTTAGCGGCGGTTTACGACCGCGAAGGCAAATTATCAGAGGCGATCAAGCAGTTTGAAAAATTACAGGCGACAAACCAGCAGGATCCGAGCATTCTATTCCAACTGGGCCTCCTATATTACCGAAATAACCAGAAAGACAATGCGTTCAAAGCATGGCAGCAGGCGGTATATCTTTTCCCCAATTATTCCAACGCCCGCTGGTACTTGTCATTGGTGTATGAAGAGAGAGGGGACTTAGCCAGCGCGCTGAATCAGGTTGAAGAAATAGCAAAATTAAATCCCGACAACGAACTGGTGAAGCAGCGTTTGACGCAGCTTGAAGCGGGCCGCAGGACAATACCGCCGGAGAAAGTGTTGAACAAACAGCCCCTCTAATCGTTAAGTTTGGAAGAAAAATACTATAAAATTTCTGCGATCGTCGTCATAGCCGCCCTGATTCTCGGGGCGGTTATGGTTGTCTTGCCGTATCCACCGTTTTCCGGCGCTCCCGCGGAGGGAACGGAGTTCACGATTGATAAAGGGGAAACATTAGGCGCAGTTGCGCACTCGCTTGCCGACCAGAATCTCATTATGAGCCGGTATCTTTTTGTAGCTTACGCGATATTCACGGGGCAGGAAAGAAAATTTCAGGCGGGGGGATATACCATACCGCCGCGTGTTAGCGTAAGAAAGTTGGTCAGTGTTTTTGCCGAAGGGAAAGGGGTATCGGAAGATATAACTGTTACCGTGCCGGAAGGTACAAATATAGCCGACGCGGGAAAAATTTTAGAAACGGCGGGGCTGGTCGGGAAAGAAGAATTTTTAAGGAAAGCAATAATCCTGGAAGGTTTTCTTTTCCCCGATACATACCGTTTTAAGAGGTCCGAAGCCGGGGAGAATCTACTCGCCGAGGAAATTATTCGGGAAATGAAAAATAATTTTGAAATTAGAACTCGCGATATTTTTACAGGGCATTTTACCGGAGAAGGAGGCGCCGAAAGGGGATACGGGGTTATTATAGTTGCCTCTATTCTTGAGAAAGAAGTTAAAACCGAGCGGGATATGCGGTTAGTCGCGGGGATTATAGAAAAGCGGCTGGCGAAAAATATGCCGTTGGAATTGGACGCAACGGTAACATATGGCGTTTGCGAGCCGAAGTTTTTAGCCGGCCAATATTGCGATGTGTCTCTGGCGAACATCATTGATAATCTAAAAGTCAGTACGCCCTACAATACCTATGCAAATAAAGGATTACCCATCGGTCCCATATCCAATCCCGGCCTCGCGGCAATTGAGGCGACGCTTAATCCTGAAAAAAGCGATTACCTTTATTATCTTTCGGCTCCGGACGGCACGACGATTTTTTCGCGAACCGCCGCCGAACACGAGAGAGCAAGGAGGAAGTATCTAAAGTAAAAACCCAAAGTTCAAATGTCAAATCAAATCCAAGACCCAAATACCAAATTGCGTGGCTGTCTGTTAACACTTTTATCATATGATAAAAGTGTTAACATTGGATTTTGGATTTTGAGCTTGTTTTGACATTTGGATTTTGAAATTTGAACTTCTTTTCGCTGTGCATAACATTTGGCCCTAGCGGGGTTATAATTAAATCAATGACAAAACGACACATTATTTATCTCACTATTTCTTTGGTCGGTTTTTTGTTTGTTGC
>CAYHMZ010000040.1:0-5749 GCA_964357835.1 uncultured Candidatus Saccharibacteria bacterium | reverse complement strand
CGAATAGAATTAAACCCATTCGTGTAATTCGTGTGCATTAGTGTATTTGTGTCGCGTTACTTAGAACGGCGCGAATATGTCTATCCGGCCCGTAGTGCCCGGTTGGACCGGCGATTCGCCGAAAATCTTAAGAGATTTAAATCTGGCGTCGTCAAAAATCGAAAAATCCAAACCAAGGTCCTTGAATTTTGAAAGCGTGTCGTCAGTTACGACCGGCGGCGAAATTCCAACTTCACTCCCCTGGATTGTCAGGGAGAAAAAGAGATAACCGGCGATAACGCCGAGGAACATTATCGCTATCGGTATCACTTTGCTTGGATTTTCTTTGCCTATTGTCATAAATAGTTGGTAGCCCCGATGTTTCAGTCGGGGTCCCGACCTCGCGTCGGGATTAGTAGTTAGATGGTTATTTGATGGTTATTTAAGATTATAAGCATTTAACTTAACGCTGAAATTGACGAGGTTTTGCGCTCCGCCGGCACCGCCAGTCATTAAAGAAGCAGTAATCCCGAAAATGTCGTATAGGCGGAGGTTTTGCTCCAACAATTTCAAAAAATTAACAAAAGAAGGGTATTGGCCCGCAACGCTAAAACTGACAAATATCTTTTTGTAGCCCACTGCTTCTCCCGAATCGGTCGCGGCGGCCGTTGCTATATCGGCCAAACTAAGACCGGCTTGGCTTGATATCTGCTGAATGCTTGAAACAATCTGGTCTATTCTTTTTTGCTCCGGCATAAATGCGGTTAATTTATCAATGCTTACCTGTCTGGCCTTGTATTGCTTGTCGAGCTCCGCAACATTTTTTAACTCAGCATTTTTCTCTTCTATCAAGGCCTGTCTGATCTGTAGAGCCGCTCTGGCATTCTTAATGGAGGTAAATTCCGGCAGAACCAAAACAAAGAACGCAAATGCTCCTGCGGCAAAAATTATGGAGGCAATTAGGTTTTTATTCATACTACTTTGGCTTCATCAAAAACTTAGCGGGATCAAATATCAATTGCATGGTAAAATCAATTCCGCCGGTTGGAAGACTGGTCGCTTTATTCAGCACTATGTCGGTAATTGAGTCATCAGCGTAAAAAGCGGCTATTTGTTTGGCTACAGTAGTGTAACTAGCCGCCGTGGCCTGAAAAACTATTTTTGCCGTCGAGCTGTCTGCGTTAATGGATTTGAATTGGACTTGCGGCTGGACTAAACTTTGCACCTTGGAAAGGCCCTGCGACCAGAACAAATGGGAAGAGATCAGGGGGCCGATTACCGACAATTGGTTTTTTAGACTCAGAAGTTTTTGCTCCAGTTTCTTGTCCCGGGATTTTTCCAGCGCCGCCAATTGCTCATCGGCCTGGGTTACGGAAGAAAGGATGGAATTGTTATAAAACATAAGCCCGAGATAAAGGCCCAGGATCACAAGCACAAAAATAAAACTCAAAACCACGGGCCTGTTCTGTCCCGGTACGCGTATCTCTATCTTTTTCCTTGTTTCTGGGAGGAGCTGAAGCCCTCCTATGTCTGCCATCTGAATATATTCTACCTTAAATTGATTATCTCGTTATACACAGCTACAACCAAAAATGCCTAATGTCTAATTACTAATTTCTAATGAATCCCCAATGACCAAATCCCAATAACCAATAAATGACCAATTTCCAATAACCAAAAGGTGTTCTTCGGGATTTAGGGTTTGGGTTTTCATTGGGTATTGGATGTTGGGGGTTTGGGATTTTATAAATCAAATCTCTCTCATCGCCAAACCGACCGCTATGGCAAAAGTTGAATTGATCTCGGCTTGAAGGCCGGCGGCGCCGGCCGGCACGATAACTCTGGCCAAAGAATTGCCCAAAGAAACGGACATCCCTATTTTTTCTCCGAAATAATCGGCAAAGTTGGGCATATTGGCCAAACCTCCCACGAGCAGGACTTTTGTGATCTTGGTTTTTTTCTGGTCCTCGTAATTATGGATCGTTTTTTTGGTTTCAAAAGCCATCATATCAACCAGTGAGCTTAACGCCTCGCGTACCGCATTATTGTCCGAGGTTTTAATGCCGAAGCTTCTTTTCAGCTCTTCGGCCCGCTTCAAACTTATGCCGAGCGAGCGGGCGATGGACTTGGTTATTTCAAAACCGCCGACCTCATAATTGTGACTTATCCTCTCAAATCCTCCGTCAACGATCAAAATAGAAGTACTGCGTCCCCCGATATTAACAATCGCAACCGGGCTTAAGTCGTTGCCGATAAGCGCCCGAATCAGGGCGGAATTTTCAAGCTCAAGGGCGCGAAGGTTCAAGCCGGCGTTTTTCATTATTGACTGGTAGCGGGCGATCTCTTCTTTCGGCACGGCTACGAGAAAGATCTCAACGGTCGGCGGTTGCCCTCCCGGAGCTTGTCCCCCGCCCGGCGAAAGCTGGCCCGCTTTTTCTTGAGCCACATTTATAATTGACCAATCAAGCGTAACTTCGGACAAAGGAATGGGAATATATTTTCTGGCTTCAAAAGGAATGGACTTCGCTATGTCCTCTTCAGAAAGATAGGGCATTGTGATAATCGTGGCGAAGGTGGAAAAAGACGGGATTGAAGCCACCGTTTCGCGAGTGCCGATTTTGGCTCTTTTTAAAACCTCCCTCACGCCCCATGTTAAATCTCGGTCGGTTAGTTGAACTGGCTTGTCGCCGAGCGCTTGATTTGACATCTTCACGGCCTCATCAATTGACTCTAGTTCAAAAAGCCCGTAGTTTTCCAATTTAAAGCGGCCCGATTCTTTTGACAGCTCAATAACTTTAATAGAAGAGGTGCCGATATCCACTCCTATTTTGCTTTTAGATCCAAAACCAAAAAAAGCCAAGTTTAGTTTGTAGTTGGTAGTTTGTAGTTGGTAGTTAATTTTCACTACTTACTACTTACTACTTGCTACTTACTAGTCCGCTATTGCAATTATACCACCTAAAGAGTTTAAATTGTACACATGCACACATTTAAGAACTGGCTTCTGGATCTTCTTTTCCCCCGTCTGTGTCTCGGCTGTGAGATTTTGCTGTCAGACAGCAATGAATCCCGCGTTTGTTCGGCTTGCCTGACAGGCATAAAGGTGAAAAATGATTTTGCATGCGCGTTTTGCAACTCTCCGGTAGCCAATGGCACGACCTGCCCTTTTTGCAGAGCCAGCCATTTTCTGGATCGGCTTTTTATCGCAACATCTTACGATAACCCGCTCGTGGAAAAAATTATCAAGACGATGAAGTACCGCTTTGTCAGACCGCTGGCCAGCAATATGGCAGAGCTGATGGCCAAATACTTGGAGCGAAGATTCTCGCTGGGTCTTAATATTGGCCGCGACTCAACTATTGTTGTGCCGGTCCCGCTCCATCGCCGGCGGTTGAACTGGCGGGGGTTTAATCAGGCGGAAATCATTGGCAACGGGATCGGCTCCCGTCTCGGGCTGAACTTTCAAAATGTTCTCGGACGTAAGCGAAACCACATCCCGCAAGCGCAAATAAGCGACCGCCGGGCGAGAATCGCCAACGCGGCCGGAATTTTTAAATGCGCGAGGCAAGAGTTGGTGCGGGGGAAAATCGTTATTCTCGTAGATGACGTGGCGACTACCGGCTCAACGCTGGACGATTGCGCCCGCGCCCTCAAAGCCGCGGGCGCTAAAGAAGTCATCGGTCTTGTTTTTGCCAAAGGAACATTCGCCTACGATAAGAAAATGTTGCAATGAGCGAAAAAATGGCCTAGATTAGGAGGCAGCTCTTTTGAATCAGAATGCCAGGGGGATATAATGCACCAGAAAAAACCTTTTCAAGTTCGTGGAATATGGACATTCACCAAAAAGCCTAACCCCTCGCGAAAAGTACGTTTAGCTTCCGGCGTCTTTCTTAACTTAAAGGATGCGGAAATGGAAAAAAAAATAGATTTTGAGCAGGAAGGCCGAAGGTTAGCAACTATTCTAAAATGGATTTTTCCGTTAAGGACTCTCACCGTTCTAAAGAAATATTTACCCAACAGCTAAAGACGCAAAAAACGGCCCTGCGGCCGTTTTTTTATTTGATTTTTTGGTCTAATCAAGAATCGTTTTCGCTATCGTATTCAACTCTTCCAGATTCGCAAATTTGATAACTATACTGCCGCCCGAAGCTCCGCTTTTGATAAAGACGGCTGCGCCGAGATTTTTTGAAAGATTCTGCTGAAGCTCCTGAAAGCGCGGATTGACCGCCGGAGCGGCCAGCCCTTGGATGGCACGATGCTCTTTTGCTGCCGATTCCACCTCGCGGACGGCAAAATTGCCCGCCAATATCTGTTCGAACACCTCGCGCTGTTTCGCCTCGTCCTTAAAAGCGAGCAATGCCCGGGCATGAGTGCGGGCAATTTTGCCGGCTCTTAACGCCTCTTTGATATCCGCCGGCAAAGTCAGGATTCTCACTGCATTAGCGACCACCTCGCGGCTCTTAGCAACTTTAGCGGCAATCTCTTTCTGGGTAAGATTAAACTCGCTTGCCAGCCGGGCATAGGCCTCGGCTTCTTCAACCGGATTCAGATCTTCCCGCTGAAGATTTTCCACCAAAGAGACCTCCAGCTTGAGACGGTCTTCGTCAAAATTGTCTTTAACAATGGCTGGCACATGAGGCAGGCCGGCGAGTTTCGCCGCCCGCAACCTGCGTTCGCCCGCTATCAGTTCGTATTCAACGTCCAGTCCCCTGTCGGTTTCGGTCTCTATCTTGGAAACCAGTAGCGGTTGGAGGATGCCGTATTTTTTAATTGAAGCGGCAAGTTCTTTCAGGCCATCTTTGTCAAAATCCCGCCTCGGCTGGTTGGGGTTTGGTTTGATTTTGTTTATCTCAATATAAAAGACGTTGTCCTGGATTTTGGGAACGACCTTTGTTGTTTTTGCCGGAATCAGGGACTCAAGCCCCCGCCCCAGACCGAATAGTTTTCTCAATTCAGTGTTCAGTTGTCAGTTTACAGTTGTCAGTTAAAATTTACTGAAAGCTGGAAACTGTAAACTAGAAACTAAGTTTTATCACTTCTTCGGCTAATTGCTCATAGGCCTCCGCGGCTTTTGAGTTTTCGTCAAATTGCAAAATGGTTTTGCCGAAACTCGGCGCTTCGGCCAATGACACCGCACGCGGGACTATTGTTTCAAACACGTGGCCGGGAAAGTTCTTTTTAACTTCCATGACGATCTGGTTGGCCAGTTTGTTCCTCTTGTCATACATTGTAAGCAGAACTCCTAATATTTTCAACTGGGGATTGAGAGAATTACGGACGAGGTCAATGGTTTTAACCAACTGGCCCAGACCCTCAAGCGCGTAATATTCGCATTGTACCGGAATAAGCACTTGTTCGGCGGCAACGAGCCCATTGACGGTAAGAAGCCCCAGAGATGGCGGGCTGTCAATTAAAATATAATCGTAGTTGGTGCGAATCTTGTTAAGCGCGTTTTTTAACTTAAATTCCCTTTCTTCCATATCCACCAGTTCAACTGTTGCTCCGGCAAGATTTCCCGCCGACGGCAAAACATCAAATCCGAAAAGGGACGATTTTCTGATTATCGCCTCCGGTTCATCGCCGTTTATAAGAAGATGGTATAAATTGAGATGGTCGTCGGCAAGATGCAGTCCCAAACCAGCCGTGGCATTGGCCTGCGGATCCAGATCAACTAACAAAACATACTTGCCTCTTGCCGCAAGATACGCTCCTAAATTATTGGCGGTCGTGGTCTTGCCCACTCCCCCCTTGGCATTGACGATACCGATTA
>CAYHMZ010000039.1:0-5774 GCA_964357835.1 uncultured Candidatus Saccharibacteria bacterium | reverse complement strand
CCCGCCAGTTGGGAAATGTTTGGCGTTTCAATTGAGGATTTAATAGAATAAATTATGTCTCAACACTCTCATCACCATAATTGTATAGAAGAGCTAAAATCGGATCATCAAAATATTCTGACGCATCTTGACGATTTGGAGAAGGTTATTAATCAGCCGAAAATTAACCATGTAAAAGTAGAAGAATTCCTGCGCTTCACAGAAATATTCGCCGAGCCGCATCATCAAAAGGAAGAACAAGTTTTATTCCCAGCATTAGAAAGGAAAGGCATACCAAACGAAGGCGGTCCTATTGGCATGATGCTTATGGAACATACGGCCAAAAGAGATTATCTGGCTAAAATGAGAGAGGCTATAAAAGAAAACAACGAGAACAAACTCAAAGAAAACACTCAAGCGATGATTTCTCTCTTAAGAGATCACATTTATAAAGAAGAGAATATTTTATATCCCTGCGCTCAAGATGCGCTTACTGAAGAAGAGCTGGCTAATCTCGCTTTACAATGTAAAAAATTAAACAAACAATGAAACTCACATAATTTTATGGAAATCACTCCTTCTAAATCATCCTCGGTTATCAAGCTCCCAGAGCCCGAAATAGACTGGGAATATCAATCCCAGCAGTATGGCGTAGCACTGGCGGCGGCCGTGTCTTTGTTTGCAATTTTATCGGTATACCTTTTCTTCCGCCGCGGGTATTACGATCTTTATATTGCCAATAAAATTTTTGCCGGCGCGGCCGCAATACTTCTTGGTATTGTTCTCCTCATCGGTCCCTTAAGCCGCCTTTTTTCTTTCCCCGACCGCTATGTTCAGTACAGAAAAGAACTGGGAATCGTTGCTTTCTTTCTTGCTCTTATCCATGGAATCGTCTCTTTCTTTTTTCTGCCGTCTAAGTTCCCTTTGTCGAGATTTTTAGGAACACTCAACTGGCCGTTTGTCTTTGGTCTCACGGCAACCGCTATCCTTATTGCAATCTTTTTCATCTCCAACGATCGTGCTATGATTGCCATTGGCAGAGAAAGATGGTGGCGGTTGCAATACTGGGGCGTGCGCCTTGTCTTTGCCTTTGTCCTTCTCCACGTTTTTGTTATGAAGTGGGATGGGTGGGTAAAATGGTATAAGATCGGCGGAACCAGCGATCTTATACATCCGGAATGGCCTGGCGCCGGACTTCTTGTCGGCTGGTTCATGGCTTTCGTGGTTCTCGTGCGCTTAGCTGAATTTGTTAGCCCGAAACTCGGGCGGATAGCATGGTATGCAAGCGTTTTTGCCCTCCCGGTCGTTTATATCGCGACTTTCTGGTGGGGAAAACAATTTATTAAGTAAAATTTTTCGCGTATATGCCCGTCTGGATCGGTCTTTACTTATTTTTTATTTTATTGTATCTTGACTTTCGGCAGTGATGTTTTTTTACAATTTGAGGAGGAGTTTTTTGGACAAGGCGGAAAGAAAATTGCTTGCCGAATTTATCTGCGAGTCCGATGCCATTGAGGGAATAAGAGACGATATTGAATTACTGGAGAGGCAAATTGTCGACGGTAAATTCAATGGCCACGCCGGGGCTATGCTTTTATTGGAAACTTTGGCGCGGAGCGAGACCGATTGGTTCGTTGATGAAGAATTTGTTTGCCGCATCCAAGGCCTGATTACTGCAGAACAACACCTGAAGCCCGGCGGGGAAAAATTGCCGGACAAATTTATCGGCAGGTACAGAACGGTAAATGTATTAATAGGCGGCAGAAAATGTCCCGACCACAAATTAATTCCTGCTTTGATGAGCGTCCTGCTTGAGGAAATTCGCAAGTGGCAGAAGAGCGTCAAAAATGACAGCTCGCGGCATAATATCTGCACCGTGGCGGATTTTCACTTTATTTTTGAAACCATATATCCTTTTGCCGACGGCAACGGAAGAACCGGTCGTGCCCTGGTCTGGTATCTTTTCAGGCGTGCCGGCATCAAGCCGTTCATTTTTACCGCTCATGACAGGCACGAAACGTATTATCGGTGTTTTGAAAAGCCCGTGGATATGCGCAGGTATTTCATGAGAAAAATGGGGCTTCCCGTCTGTACGGCCTGATCAATGATAAGGGGGAATAACCCTCTTTTGTTTTTCTTAAAAAGGGGGTATAGTTTAGTTTAATGTCCTCCATTGTTGACCAGATAAAAGACCGGGTGGATATTGTTGACCTGATATCCGGCTATTTAAAGTTGCAAAAATCAGGCATCAACTACAAGGCTCGCTGTCCTTTTCATAATGAAAAATCGGCTTCTTTTTTTGTTTCGCCGGAGAGGCAGATCTGGCACTGTTTCGGCTGTTCGGCCGGCGGAGACGTTTTCGGTTTCGTTAAACAGATAGAAGGCATAGAGTTCGCGGATGCCTTGAGAATATTGGCGGCCCGGGCGGGGATTGAACTTCATCGCCAAAGTCCGGAGTATCGGGAATATCAAACCGCCAGAACCAAACTTTACGAAATATGCGGTTTGGCGACCAGGTTTTTTGAAAAACAGCTCCAAGGATCGGAGACCGGCAGAAAAGCTCTGACCTATTTGCGCGACAGGGGACTGACCGACGACTCAATAAAAAATTTCCGCATTGGCTATGCGCCGGATTCCTGGAACGCCCTCGGCGATTTTTTACAGAGGAACTATAATTCAAAAGACATATTTGATGCAGGCCTGGCGGTGAAAAAGGATGGCGGAGGGCATTACGACAGATTTCGTTCCAGAATAATGTTCCCGATAGCGGATTTGAACGGCCAGGTAGTGGGGTTTACCGGCAGAGTTTTCGGCGATTTGGCGAAAGATGCCGAAGCCGCAAAATACGTGAACACGCCGCAAACGGCCATTTATGATAAAAGCCGGGTTCTTTACGGCTTGGACAGAGCCAAACTGGATATCAGACGCAAGAATAAATGTCTTGTGGTTGAGGGCAATATGGATGTGATTATGTCGCATCAGGCGGGAGCGACGAACGTGCTTGCGTCTTCCGGTACGGCTCTTACCGACGGGCATTTGAAAATAATTAAAAGATACACCGATAATCTTGACCTGTGTTTTGACGCCGACAATGCCGGTACCTTAGCGACCGAAAGGGGCGTGGATATGGCGCTAGCGCGGGGATTCAACGTCGGGATAGTGGCGATAGACGAACCGGAACTGAAAGACCCGGCCGATTACGTGAAAAAATACGGCCCGAAGTGGTCGGAGCATTCGGAAAAATCGCGGCCCTTCCTGGAATTCTATTTTGAAACCGCCAAGAAAACCCTGGACATAACGACAGCTTTGGGCAAAAAGCTGATGGCCCAGAAGCTTTTGCCATTTCTGGCTTCAATGGTCAATAAAGTTGAGCAGGCGCACTGGGTAAGCGAGATAGCTTTGTCGCTGAAATTAAAAGACGACGTTTTGTTTCAGGAAATTGCCGTGGCCAAACCGAAGGGTCTAGAAGTTCAGGATGAAGAGCCAAAGAGGGCGGAAATACAGCGTGAGAATCTGAATGTGCCGGAAGAGGGTTTACTCGCCCTGCTCATTAAAAAACCGGACCTCGTTTCGGAGATACAGCCGGAAGATGAGGGATTTTTATCCGGGCAGTTAATGACCCTTGTAAAAGATGCCCGCACTTCCCTTGAAGAGATCCGGGGGGACGATAAAAAAATGATGGCCCGGCTGACATCAGCGGCGGGGCCCGAGTCGGCAATGAGTTTGGAATTCGTATATTTGAAATCGCAGGAATTGTGGAAAGACATTAAAGACGAAGAACTGGCCCGCGAATTTAAAAAAATACTTGGACAGATAAAAAGACGCAAGATCGTGGCTCGGCTGGAAGATCTGGAGTTTGATATTAAAACTGCCGAGAAGGGGCGGGACAAGGAAAAACTGGCGACGCTTACGGCCGAATTTTCAAAAATTTCCAAACAATTAACGCAATAAATATGCCTAAAAAAAAGAAAAAGAGCAAAAAATTGCCTAGGAAAAAACCTTTAAAGAAAAAGGCCGGTTTGAAGTCGGCTAAAAAGAAAACCGGCCATGGACGGCCGACGACTAAACGGCAGAAAGTTGCCAAAAAACCGGCGGGCGCAAAAGTCGCAAAAGCCTTTTCCGAAGATAAGATCCTGAAGCTGATAGAAAAAGGCCGCCATCGCGGATTCATCACCGAGGCGGAAATTTTGCATACCTTTCCGAACGTTGAAAAAAACATAGAGGGGCTTGAACGGCTTTATGAGCGGCTGGAAGCGGCAAATATAAATATCATTGACACCGGCAAGGTTTTTTCCGAGGAACAGACGAAAGAGCATGAGGAAAAAAAGAAACTGGAGACAGAACAGATAGAAGCCGGTTCCGACTCCGTCCAGATGTATCTGCGGGAGATCGGCCAGTATCCTTTGCTTCGCGGCGAAGAAGAAGGGGAGCTTGCCAAAAGGATTGAAAAAGGAGACGAGTCCGCCAGACAGAAGCTCATGCTTTCAAACTTGCGGCTGGTCGTTTCCATCGCCAAAAAATATGTCGGCCGTTCTCCGAACCTGACTCTTTTGGATCTGATACAAGAAGGCAACATTGGGCTTTCGCGCGCGGTGGAAAAATTTGATTACAGGAGGGGATACAAGTTTTCTACGTATGCCACTTGGTGGATACGGCAGGCGATAACAAGAGCTTTGGCCGACCAGGCGCGCACCATCCGCATCCCGGTGCATATGATTGAAACGATAAACAAATACCAGCAAGTCGTGAGACGGCTGGTGCAGGATTTGGGGCGCGAGCCGTTGCCAGAAGAGGTGGCGGCGGAGATGGGGGTCAATGTGGAAAAGATCAGGCATATTCAGAAGATCTCGCAGGATACCGTGTCGCTGGAAGCGCCAGTGGGGAGCGACGACGACGAAAGCTCGCTTCTGGCCGATTTCATTGCCGATGAGGATTCGGCAACCCCGGAAACTATGGCCGGCCGCAGGATATTGAGGGACCATTTGCAGGAAATCATCAGCGAGTTGTCTCCCCGCGAGCAAAAAATTCTTGAAATGCGCTTCGGGCTGAAAGACGGCGTAACCCATACGCTTGAAGAAGTGGGCAAAGTGTTCGGCGTAACCCGCGAGAGAATCAGGCAGATTGAAGCGAAGGCGCTTGAGAAGATAAGACAGCATCACAAGATTGAGAAGTTGAAGGGATATTATTGATTTTAGAACAAAAAACCCCGCTTATGCGGGGCCTTGGCCAGGGACATAATAACACGCCCGACAGCGGGCTTCATAAAGTCCAGTGTCACCGACCTCAACCTGTTTACCGGTACCCCCCTTCTTTTGGGTAAAGATTGCCGGATTTTCTCCGTTGCATGCGACACAAATTGCCGTCAATTTCAAAACCTCGTCTGCCATTGCGAGTAACTGGGGCATCGTTCCGAAGGGTCTCCGCCACGCGTCCATATCCAAGCCAGCGACGATAATAGTGAAATTTTTGCTTTTCTTTTTCTCAAGTAATTCATCAAGATATTCAAGAAGTTCCGGACCGAAAAACTGCGCCTCATCTATAGCAAGAATGTCCGGCTTCCACGAATCAACCAAACTTCTAAGTTCTTTCACGTGATTTAGAACTCGCGACGCCAAACATTCATAACAGCTTAATTTGTCATCCCCTTTAATTAAATCGAATATACTCCGGGTGCCCCTGTTATCCGTGCTTGGCCTGACAACCAGGATTCTTTTTCGGGCAAAAGTCGCTCTTCTTAAACGCCGGATCAATTCTTCTGTTTTCCCCGAAAACATCGGGCCGGTGATAACTTCAAG
>CAYHMZ010000038.1:0-5810 GCA_964357835.1 uncultured Candidatus Saccharibacteria bacterium | reverse complement strand
TTTTTCTTGTAAAAGAAGCCAGAGAAAACATACCAAAACATAACCAATTAGTCAATTAAAGGGCCACCTTTGAGAGCGGTCTTTTTTAGACTAAAATCTTAACTCATCAGTTCCTGCTCTTTCTTCTTTTCCAGTTCCCCCATCTTCCCGTTGTAATCATCAACCATTTTTTGGAGCTCGTCTTTTCCCCTGAATTTGTCGTCCTCGCGGATTTCGCCCCCTTTTTCCATCTTTTGTATCTTGTCCCAAATCTCTTCGCGCGCGTGCCTGATTTTAACGCGGGCGTCTTCCGTTTTTTGTTTCAGCAATTTTATGAATTCTTTTCTTCTCTCCTCGGTCAATGCCGGGATATTAAGGCGGATGATCTGGCCGTCCACCACCGGATTCAGCCCTATCTCGCTTTTTCTTATGGCCCCGCTGATCGCCTCCGTAGCGCCCTTGTCCCATGGCTGAATAACGAGCATGCGCGGTTCCGGAGCGGTGATTGACGCCAGTTCTTTTACGCGCATTATCTGCCCGTAGTAATCAACCTTGATATCCTCAACCATGGCTGGCGTGGCCCTGCTGGTCCTGATCGTCGCAATATCATTTTTATAAAAACCAAAAATCCCCTCAAAACCGTGTTTTTTCTGATTAAATAACTCCTTTACGGTCATGTTCCAATCATACCAATTCACAATAGGGGTGTCTAATTCAAACGTTTTTCAAAAGGTTCTCTACGTCATCGCAAGACGTAGATCTACGTCTTGCGATGACGTAGAGGGATGCAAGATTGAAAATTATAATTGCACCAAAAAGTTCTCTAGCGCCAATCGGTGGTTGAATTGGGGCTGGGAAATGATTTTGTGCAGACCTACCAATCCGTCAAGGATCCTGCGGGCTTTTGGCTCGTTAATCCTCATACGCATATAAAGAGTCCAGTACAACACTTTTTTCATCAAATCCTGCTTGTTTTTCTCATCAGTAAGTTTTTGGGCGATGGTCAGCCGTTCGTTTATATCGGCCTTGATCAAGCGCACCAATTCTTCCACGGAATCCTTTATCTCGCCGAAAGATTTTTCTCCTATCACCGTTTTAACCAGACCGACTCTGCCGTTTGAAAATTCAGCTAAAAATTCCGCCTCTGACTTCGGCAAACTGGAATTTTTCAAAACGTCGCCAATAATTCCCCTCGGGTGCGGCGGGAACTTTATCTCCTGACAGCGCGAAACGATCGTCGGCAAAAGAGAGTTGGGATTGGCAGTTACTAAAATCAGAATTGAGGAGGGACTCGGCTCTTCCAAAACCTTAAGCAGGGCGTTCTGGGCCTCCGTTGTCATCAAATGGGCATCGTTTATGACGACAAATTTATACGGCCCGGCGTAAGGACTTAAAGAAACAAAACTTTTAATCCTGCGGACCTCTTCAATGGTAATCGTCTGGCCGCTTTCCGAAACTCCCGAATCAACAAACAAGCGGTCTAGCTGAAAAACGGGGTCGGGACTTGTCTGATTGATCAAATTTGTCAGTTCAAGAGCAAATGTCCTCTTGCCAATCATCTCTTGGCCGGAAAAAATATAGGCATGGCCCAATTGGCCGTTTTCCGACATCTTTTCAAAAAAGTTTTTGATCTTATCAAAACCGAGGGTCTGCCATTTCATAGGCCCATTCTAACGCAAAAGCGACTTACAAAAAAGCCGTCAACTAAGCCAGGCCCAGCAGATACTGGGCTATTTTATTTGCCGCGTCGGGTTTTGAGAACTGCTTTATCTTTTGAGACAGCTCGGCGCGGTTTTCAAATGCTTTTTGTATCTCGTTTATTAATATGTGCGGGGTCAGATTGTCTTCTTCAATCACAGTTGCGCCAAACTTGGCAAATTCCCTGGCATTGGACAACTGGTGGTCGCCGGCAGAATTTTTAAGCGGGACCACGATTGCCGGTTTGCCGACAGCGGCTATTTCAAAGACCTGCGAACTGGCGCGCGAAACGACGACATCGGAAGCCGCATAGGCCAGCGCCAGCTGGTTTCGGTCCAAAATCGGATATAGTCGGTAGTTGCTTTGGATTTGAGGGCCGAAAACGTCTTTGCCCTCCTTGATAATGGAGACGACTTGCTTATTCATCTCATCGTAATTTTTAGGCCCGCTCTGATGGATGATTTGAAAATCCTTCGTAAGCTCCACCAGCGCGAGGGCCAGTACTTCGTTTATTTTTTGGGCCCCTTGGCTGGCTCCCGTAATAAATACCGCGGACTTGGCGGGATTTAAGCTGAAGGCGTTTAAGGCCGTTGATCTGTCTCCGCCCGCCAAAAGGCCGCGTCTTATCGGGTTGCCGACGACTTCGCACTTACTCTCGTCAAAATACCTTTTTGAGCCCTCAAACGAAAGAAAAACTTTGCGGGCCCATTTGCCTAAAACCGCGCTGACCCTCCCGGGGATGGAGTCCGATTCGTGTATAATAATCGGGACGGCAAAAATTTTTCCCGCGAGCGCAGGCAGAAAAGAAGCATAGCCGCCTTTTGCAAAAATTATATCCGGCATAAAACGCCAGATGTTATAGAGGGCTTGGAAAAAACCGACCGGAAATTTGAGAATGTCCAAGAAATTCTGAAAACTGAAATATCGCCGCCATTTGGGGCTTAAGATCAAAATGGCCTTAAAACCGGCTTCGCTCGCCGCTTGTTTCAGCAAGTCCCCGCTTCCTAAGAATTTAATTTCCGAATCTTTTAGTTCTTCGGCTACGGCAATAAGCGGATAGATATGCCCGCCAGTTCCCCCGCCGACCAGTAAAATACGATGCATTTTATTAATTATAACTTATTTAAGCAATTTCAGCATCTCCTCCCATGGCCTCGTATTTATCACGTCTTTTTTTTCGGCCCACCCGCGTCTCGCCTGGGCAATGCCGAATTCCAGAAATTTGAAATGACTCGCAGAGTGGGCATCGGAATCAATTGACAGTTTAACGCCTTCGTCAACCGCCTTGCGGATGTGCTCGTCTTTCAAATCAAGCCGGTCAGGGTAGGCATCAATTTCAAGAACCGTTCCCGTCTTTTTGGCGGTCTTGATGACTTTATCCATATCAACTTTGTACGGCTCTCTCCTCTTTATAATTCGCCCAGTCGGGTGAAATAGAACATCTACATTGGGATTTTCCATCGCCCTGATAATGCGGACGGTCATATCGGCCTCCGGCATATTGAAATTAGAGTGAACGGCGGCGCCGACCACGTCCAACTTGGCAAGAGTCTCGTCGTCAATATCAAGCGTGCCGTCTTTCAAAATATTCACCTCCGACCCTTTTAATATTTTTATCCCGCTCACTTGTTTCTGAACGTTGTCTATTTCGGCCATTTGTTTTTGGAGCTTCTTCTCGTCCAGACCTCCGGTCATCGCAAGCGATTTCGTGTGGTCGGTAATAACGATGTACTCCAGTCCTTGTTTTTTGGCCGCTTCGGCCATTTCTTTTATGGAGTTTTCGCCGTCGGTCCAGTCGGTTTGAACCTGCAAATCCCCTTTTAATTCATCATAACCAATCAAGTTTGGAAGGGCTTGCCCGCTTTGGTTTTGCGAAGCAAAATCATGGCGGGCGGCCTCAATTTCGCCGTGATTGGTCCGCAATTCCGGTTCCATCAGTTCCATCCCGAGTTTTTTGTAAATCTCTTCCTCGGTCTTGCCGGCAACCATTTTTAATTTGGAACCCTTTCCGCCAGAGGCGGATCCGCCTTTAGCGGAAAAAAGCCCGTATTCGTTCAGCTTATATCCCTTTTTGATGGCGATCTCGCGCAAAGCAATATTGTGATATTTGTCCCCGGTGAAATATTGCAATGCGGCGCCGAATGACTCTGGCGGCAGAACTCTCACATCCGCGTCCATCCCGATTTTCAACCGAACGGAAGTTTTTGTCGGTCCTTTTTCAATAATATCCTGAACCTCTGGCATTTTCACGAAAAAATCCATAACCTTGGATGGCCTATTTGAAATTACTAATATATCCAAGTCGCCCACCGTTTCCTGCATCCGCCTGATGGAACCGGCAAATTCGGCGCGTTTCACTTCGGGCAAGGCCCTCAATGAATCAACAATTTTTCGCACCGTGGGAAAAATGAAACCCAAAATAAAACGGCCTTGCGACTGCCGAAGAAAGCCAATGCTCTTTAATATTTTCTGCTCCGATTTTTCGCCAAGGCCTTCCAGACCACTTAGTTTACCGGCCTTGGCCGCCGCCTCAAGCTCGCGGGCGTTTTTTATTCCCAGTTTTTGATAGAGCTTCTTGACCATCTTCGGGCCGACACCTTCAATACTCATCAGGCCGGCGATGTCAACGGGGAACTGCTTTTTCAGCTTATCATAGTCGGCGATGCGACCGGTTTTGATGTATTCTTCAATCCTCTCGGCAATCCCCTGCCCCACGCCGGGGATTTCTTCAAGCGCCTTCAGGCCGCCTTTCTTGTAAATTTCATCCACATCCTCGCCCAGCGCCTCAATTGAATAAGCCGCCCGCTCATAGGCCTGCGGCTTGAAAGCCACCTCCTTTATCTCCAGCAACGCCGCCATTTCATACAGGACTTTTGTGAGTTCCTGATCGGACATATAAACCTAGCATAACAAATTTACAGAAAAATAAAACGGCTGTTTGGCCATTGAGAGGGTTGCTTGCAGGCTGGTCTGTGGAAGTCAGATTTCTGCAGATTTCAATTTACTTAAAAGACACATCTCTGTTCCCCAAACATACTTGATGTTGCATATCCCACAATAAATAAGGAATGAGGTAATTGTTGTGCGATTCGCTACTGGCTACTTTTATCGCGCTTTCTCTAAAAGCTTTTTTAGACCTTTGATGAGAATCTTCAATGCTATGTCCTTTTATTAAAGAAACCATGATTTGATTAGAGGGTTCTAAAAAAAGTTCGGCCGTTTCGTCCCTTAGCGGCTCACTGATTTTATCTGGGTCTACAACAAAGACAAAATCATCATCATACCCTATATATCCCAATGCACCTTTTTTGATGCTTTCATGTCCAAGTTGTTTTCCCGACCTACAAGATAGCGCATAGACTATTTTAGAAACTAAAAGCTCTTCATTTTTTCCAACACCCAATAATACTTCGTCGTTATGTCCTTTGATACAGTCATCGCCCCCATGTCCATTAAAAAAGACCAGTGATGGTTCTTTTTTCTGGAGCATACTTTCAACCTCCTTATAATTTGCCCTCTCGCCCTCTAAGTTTAGAACGGCAACGCTCTTTTCTCTTGCTAATTCTATTATCTTTTTTGACCAATGAAAAAGATAGCGGACGATAGGATCGTGTTTAGGTCTTGTTATCAGCAAAATCTTGTTCATAAAAGATACCCTCTTTCAGGCTTCTTAAATAATTAAGTTGAATCTCTACTATCTTTTCGCCAACATTGGTTTCCTTTTCAACATTTTCAATCATTTCTTGTTTTGTTAATTCCCCCACTGAACCGATAAAAATTTTTTTATCGGAAGGAAAAATCTCAAGTCCTGCTATAACTATCTTTTTTAACTGCTCGTCTATTTTGCCTCCCTCTTTGTTTTTCTCTTTTTTTTCTTCCATACCTAAATAATTTTTAATTCCGATAGCTTTTCTAAAATTATCCCTCCCACCTTCGTTTTGTCTTTAATTTCAACATAAGCCGCGTTCCAACTAAGCGGTTTTCCATCCAAATCAAAAACCGGCTCTTCTCTGACTTTTAGGGGAAGGTTATAATATACTTTCAAAAAATTTTCTCTTTTCTCCTCGTCCAAGTGTTCTTATTTCACTTTCACTATAGCATCAAAATATGCTATCAACAATAGTGTTACAAAC
>CAYHMZ010000037.1:4104-5932 GCA_964357835.1 uncultured Candidatus Saccharibacteria bacterium | reverse complement strand
CTCACGCGCCCCACCAGCAAAGATTCCTTGAGTCCGTCAAGGCCGCTGGTTACGAGCATATCGCCTTCTTTTATTTCTTCCTGATAGGTTACTTCGTTGATTTTCAAACCATTTTGCAAATCCCCTTTTGCCTCCGCAAGAATATTTGATCCTTGGAAACGAATACTAATAACGGAACGGGGATCGTTTACCAACAAAACGAGCGCTGAATTATCAAACACTTCGCTGACCGCGCCCGCCAATATGTTGCCGCTTGTTATAACGGCCATTGATTTCTCTATTCCATCGGCCTTTCCTTTGTTTATCAAGGCCGTTGAATACAAGCCGTTTTTCTGGACGCTGAAAATCTCAACTATCAGCAACCGGCTATCCAGCCTGGGGGCAACTCTAAGCTCATTCCTTAAAAAATCGTTCTCCCGTTTTAGACCTTCCTGTTCGGCAATGCGTCCGAGCAGGATATTATTTTCTATTTTTAGTTTGTCGTTTTCTCTAACAATTGCCCGCTTATTAAAAAAACTGACGCTGTATTTGAAAACCTTGCCCAGCATTTCAGATAAAAAAATCCCCGGTCTGGAAGCGGCCCGGTACAATGAGTTCTGCAGAAAATCGTTTAAAACATAATTGTTTAAAAAAACAACGGCTATTACGATAAATACGACCAATAAGATTTTACGAAAATTTTTCCGCATTTAACTTTTGCCTTTTGAATTTTGCCTTTTGACTTTTCAGACGTACGCTTCTTTGGCGGTTTCCACGAGAACCGATTTAAAGGCGTCTAGATGCTCAAGTATGAGGCCGCAGCCGCGGACAACAGAAGTCAAAGGATCGTCCACGATCTTCACCAGCAATTTGGTTTCAAAACTTACAAGCTCATCAAGTCCGCGCAACAAGCTCCCGCCGCCGGCAATAAAAATACTGCGGTCAAGAAGATCGGCTATCAGCTCGGGCGGGGTTTCTTCAATTGTACTCTTGATCGCCGAAACAATGCTCTTCACGGAGCGATGCATGGCCTTGCGCACCTCTTCGGAGGTAATGGTTATTTCTTTCGGTAAACCGGTTAAAAGATCACGGCCGCGGACTTGAGTGGTCAGCTCTTCCTTAAGCGGGTAGGCCGAGCCCACGCTTAATTTGATGCTTTCCAAGCTGGCATCCCCTACCAGTATATTGTGTTCTTCTCTCATAAACTGGCCGATGTCTGCCGTCAATTTTTCGCCGGCGATCCTCAATGACCGCGAGGCGACAACGCCCCCCATGGAAATAACGGCCACATTGGTCGCGCCGCCACCGATGTCAACTATCAAATTAGCGGCGGCTTCCTGTATCGGCAATCGCGCGCCGATAGCGGCTGCCATTGATTCTTCTATGAGAAAAACTTCCCGCGCCCCCGCGTTGTAAGCCGCATCCTCAACGGCCCTTTTTTCAACCTCGGTTACATCAGCCGGTATGCCGATGACTACCCGCGGGCGCGACATAAATAAAAATGATTTCTCTTGCGCTCTGTTAATAAAAAATCTTAACATCTGCTCCGTTACTTCAAAATCGGAAACTACTCCGGCGACAAGGGGTCTTGAAACAGCGATATAACCGGGCGTGCGGCCTACCATTTTGCGGGCCTCTTGGCCGATGGCGAGGATCTGGCCGGTCTTCTGATTAATAGCCACTATTGACGGCTCGTTTATCACAATTCCCTTCCCTTTGACGTAAACAAGGGTATTTGCGGTGCCCAGATCAATGCCGATGTCCTTGGACCAAAAATTGAAAAATTTGTTTAACATGGCGAGGTTGCGGTAACAATTTAACATAGCAGAATTGTTGTGAACAATCAAAA
>CAYHMZ010000037.1:0-4004 GCA_964357835.1 uncultured Candidatus Saccharibacteria bacterium | reverse complement strand
AAAAGGCGGTTTCCTGCAACAATCGTTTGCGCACGCAGTGCGCCGCGATGACGACTGTTCGGAAACCACCAAAGAGGAACGGGGGGTTGAAGACCGGGGTTCCTTGAACCCTCTTCGAGGATCTCTCTAACCCCCCGCAAAATAACCAGAAAACAAATCTGCTTTTGGGCTATTTTGCGAGGGGCTGGCGCCTGTTTATTTCTCCACAGGCGCCAGCCGCAACGGTTACAGGGTCCTGTCCCCTGCCCGCCGCCAGAGAAAGTGCCTCAGCCTCACCTTGGGCACCTCCTATCCGATATCCGAAAAGCGAACTGGTCGTACGCCCCAGCTCGCACTGTTTTGTCCACCCCGTACGCGGGCGCTCCCCCTCAAGCCTGTCTCCTAGACAGGAGAGGCGAAGATGTTGCAGAGGCATTACCCCCCGCTAAACAGTCCCGAAAAATGAAAAGAACATTTTTATAATTTCGGGACTTTTTAGCAGGGCCGATTGAATTTCCTAATCGGAAGGTCAGGCGCGGGCGAGAATCGAACTCACGCATAGAGGGCTTGCGGGCCCTCCGCCTTACCACTTGGCCACCGCGCCATTTCACAAATTTTGAAAAATCCCGCGAGACCGAAACGGGGAATGTTTCTGGAGACGCCCCCAGTCGTCAGCCGCTATTTGCCCCGATTGGGGCTTTCGCGTTCCGGCCTCGCGGAATTAAGCCAAAAGCGGAACTTTCGGACTAATTTCGTGAGGTCCAGCTTTAGTATTTTAACTATAGCAAACCATCCACTATCTTGTCAATAGCCAGCAAGCGGGTCTCTTTTTCGCTCCTCCTTTTTACCTCAACGCCCTTTTCTTGTAAAGTCTTCCCGCTGACAACAACGCGCAACGGGCAACCTATCAAATCGGCATCCGCGAACTTCTCCCCCGCCGTTTTGTCATTGCGGTCATCATACAATACTTCTCCTGCCTGCGCAGACAGGCCCTCGCCGTGCAATATTTTCTCATAGACATCGTCCGCTTCTTTTTCCGCCCCTTCAAGCGCGATCAAATGGATTTTAAACGGCGCCACTGATTCCGGCCAAGTGATACCGTTATCATCATGATAAACCTCCACCACCGCCCCCATAACGCGCCCCAATCCAATTCCATACGAACCCATGACAACATAATCTTTCTTGCCCGCCTCATTTATGAACTGGAGGTTAAATGCCTTTGAATATTTCGTGCCGAGCGGAAAGATGTTGCCGACTTCAATTGTCTTCTTTTCTATCATCTCGCCGCCGCATTTCGGGCAGGCATCGCCGGTTTTGAGATTTGATATTTCCGCGTTCTCGGCATACCCGCATTTTTCGCAAATAAAAATCGTATCCTCCCCCACTGCCGCCGCGACCTGGAATTCGTGGGTGTTGCTGACCGTAAAATCGCCGCCGGCGGCAATGGTATAAATCGCCTCCAACCCGCAGCGATGGAAAATTCTCAAGTAGGCCTCTTTTACTTCACCATAATACTTCCACAGATCATCTTCGCTCTCGTGAAAACTGTATAAATCCTTCATCATAAACTCACGTCCGCGCAGAAGGCCTGATTTTGCTCTCGGCTCGTTCCTGAATTTGGTCTGTATCTGGTAGGCGGCAAACGGAAGGTCTTTGTAAGAGCTGACGAACTTTGAAGCGATATCCGTCAGAACCTCCTCGTGAGTCCAGCCGAGGACGAATCCCGCTTTTTTCTCTTCTTTCCCCTTCGCTTCAAAACCGATTCCCACATCCCACCGCTTTGTGGCATCAAGATATTTTTTTTCAACCAGCGCGGGCATCAGCATTTCCACGCCGCCGATTTTATTCATTTCCTCCCTGATTATGCCCGCGATTTTCTCAATCACCCGCCAGCCAAGCGGCAGGAAAGTATAGACGCCTGCAGAGTTTTTGTAAATAAACCCGCCGCGTTCAAGCAACTGGGCATTGACGCTCGCTTCATCTTTGGGATTTTCTCTGGCTGTTTTGGTAAAAAGTTTTGACAGCTTCATAAATTAATATTACCAAATCATAACTAAATAAAAAAGGCGGATTATTCTCCCGCCCCCGGTTTTAAGCATTCGTCGGGCCGATGCTTGTATCTTGTATCATTAACCAAAACCTTGTTATTGGCTATCGGCGCGGAACTGACGGCTTTGGAACCGACCGCTATTTCTCTGTCGCACAAGAAGCAAGTGTGGGGCTTATTGGTCTTGGTTATGCTTCTTTCGGCCACATTGTCAATTATGTGATAGCCGCGGATATCAGGCAGCCGTTTCGGCCCCTTTTTTAATTCTGGTTTTGATTCGGCCGGTTTCTCCTCAAAAAGCTCAATTTGTCCCCTCATATTCTTCTCCTTTAAAAATTAAAGAATTTTACAATGTCCTTTGTCGTTACATATACCATAAGAAGTATCAGCAACGCAAAGCCGAAAGCATTCACGGCATTTTCAATTTTTTGGGACACCGGTTTGCCTTTTAGTTTTTCAATCCCGATAAAAAGCAAACGTCCTCCGTCCAAAGCCGGGAAGGGTAAGATATTCAAAACCATAAGATTGATTGAAATAATGGCGACGAACTGCAATAAATAAGAAAATCCCAATCTGGCCGCTTGGCCGGTAATCACCGCTATGCCGATGGGGCCGGAAAGCTCCGCCCCGGTTTTGCCGGTTGTAAACAGGCTTTTAATGATCCCTGCGTATCCCATCGCGGTAACTTGCAGAGCGGACACGGAATCCAGCGCTCCCCGGCCGATTGCCTGATACCACGGGTATTTGATCACCCCGGTCGCGGCAAGAGAAACGCCCAAAGCGCCTTCGCCTGCGGGCGGATCGGCGCGAGGCGTCAGTGTTTTTTCCTTTTGCTGGCTGCCGCTTTTCAAGACAATCGTTATCTCCCGCCCTTTATTCCGACTGATGAAATCCTGTACTTCTTCAACGCCCTTGATCGGGGTTTCTTTTCCATTAACTCTAAACCCGATTATTTCATCCAGGATCAACAGGCCGGCTTTTTCGGCGGGACTTGAAGCCGCCACTTGGATTATCTGAACTTTTACATCCTTTGCCTGTTTTGTCTGGATTTCATCAATCAGCCCCACCCGCAAACCCACGGCATTCCCGATAGAAAGCAAAACCACCGCCAGCAAAAAATTCATCAGAACGCCGGCTACCACGACGGCAACGCGGATCCTGGCTTTGGCGGAAGCAAAGCTTCTCGGGTCTTTATCGCCCCGTCCGTCTTCACCGAAGATTTTCACAAAACCACCGAAGGGGATCCAATTGATTGAGTACGTTGTTTCGCCTTTTTTGACGCTCCAAAGCCGGGGCGGGAAACCGAAACCGAATTCCTCCACTTTCATCCCCGCGCGCTTGGCCACAACAAAATGTCCAAACTCGTGGACAAAGATGAGAACGCTCAAAACAATTATAAAAATTAGGATTGTAATCACGGTATTACTTGCTATTATAACCTTTCCCAGAAACAAACAAAAAGGGGTATCCCTTTACAGGTCCCCAGAATCCCCGAAAAAAAGTCTCTCTTCAACCTCAAGTTCCTCTCTTATGAAACGTCCCCACTTCCGCGCTTTTTTCTTCCCTATCCCTATTTCTTTCAAAAACTGAAGGGCGACTTTTTGGCTTATGATAACTCTTGCGAAACAACAGGTCTGGTCATATTCTATGCAGCCGCAGTCATACGCTATACGCAAAAGTTCTTCTAGTTCAATGCATATAATCCCCGACCTGCCATTGGCAAAGTGGAGGTTCTTTTTGCCCCACGGCGGGAATGCGCCTCTTCTCCGTGCTGATTTAAGAGCAATATCAAGAGCATTTATATTTACCCGTATCCGCGATTCTTTCCCGTAACTTTGGGCAAAATAGAGACAAATTACCAGAAGTTCCATCAACTTCACTCTGTTAATTCTCTCGCTTTTTTCCATAGGAAGAATCCCCTTTTTCTTGTAAAAGAAGCCAGAGAAAACATACCAAAACATAACCAATTAGTCAA
>CAYHMZ010000036.1:3308-5984 GCA_964357835.1 uncultured Candidatus Saccharibacteria bacterium | reverse complement strand
CAGGAAAAAGGCAATATTGAATTTGCCGAAGTGGATGCGATTGTTGCTCCGAGCCTGATACCCAATGACCCGTATTGGATGTATCAGTGGAATCATCCAAAAATTTCCGCCCCAGCGGCTTGGGACATAACCACCGGCACTTCCACTGTAATTGTCGCCATCGGCGATACCGGCGTTGACTGTACTGTTGAAGATTTGGCTGGTAAATGCCTGCCCGGCTGGAATTTTTGGGACAACAATTCCAATACCAGCGATGTCTACGGCCATGGGACTAAGGTAGCCGGCGCTGCGGTGGCTAATACCAACAATGCTTTGGGCATAGCCGCAGTTTGCTGGAACTGCAAAATTCTGCCTTTGCGAGTTTCCGGCACAGACGGTAGCGCTAGTTATTCCACTTTAGCCAGCGCTATTACCTATGCGGCAGACCACGGCGCCAAAGTCATTAATGAAAGCTATATGGTCAGCGAGAGCGCCACGGTGCAAAGCGCGGCCAGATATATGCAGAGCAAGGGCGGTGTGGTAACGATTTCAGCTGGCAATTACAGCACCTTTGTAGCCACTCCTGATGTGCCAGAAATACTTACAATAGGAGCCACAGACCCCAATGATGTGCTTTATTCCTGGTCTAATTACGGCAACATTATTGATTTAGTTGCTCCGGGATGCGGGGACACTACAGTTCGGGGAGGTGGTTACAGTAGTGCCTGCGGCACCTCCTTTTCCGCACCCATTGTTGCCGGAGTTGCGGCTTTAATTTATTCGGCCAATCCGTCGTTAACCGCCAGCCAAGTGCAAAATATTCTTAAACAATCAGCTGATGATTTGGGCGCTGCTGGCAAAGACACCACTTTTGGCTGGGGCAGAGTAAATGCCGCTCGCGCCGTGGCACTGGCAAGCGGCGGAACAAACGATACTACGCCCCCAACCGCACCGACAAATCTAACCGCTTCTGCCCCCGAAAGCAACAGAGTCAATCTTTCCTGGACCGCTTCAACAGACAACGTCGGTGTTGCCGGGTATACGGTTTATCGGGATGGCTCTAGGTTGGCCGACACTCCAGGCACAAGCTATACCGACTCCACTGTTTCCGCCAACACCACTTATTCTTATCTTGTTCGTGCTTTTGACACTGCCGGGAACTACTCATCTTCAAGCAATACTGCCACTGTAACCACGCCGGAGCCACCCCCTGTTGCCGTTGCAATAACAAGTTATCAGGTAAAACAGAAAACGGCCTCAAGCGCGACCATTGCCTGGACAACGAATATAAATTCAACGGGTTACGTTGCTTATGGTTTAAATTCTTCCAATCTCAGTCAATCTGCCACCAATGGCCAGTCAGGCGCATCTCATTCGGTAACTTTGACCGGCTTAAAACCATCTACAAAATATTACTATAAAATTGTCGCGGCCAGCGTTGATGGTTTAAGCACGGCAGAATCCCAGGTTTCATCATTCAGAACTCTCAAAAAGTAGATGGGGTAAGCTTTTCTTGCGAATGATTTCTGCGAGAATTCGCCGCAAAAGACAGCAAGTTTTTCGGTAACTCCTAAATTGAAAAATCGCCGGGTTGAGTTGCGCTTAACTCAATAAAACCCGAAATCGCCCACGAATTATAAAGCCCCGCATTAACTGCGGGGCAGGATTGAAGTCGTTCGCATTCGCAGTAAGGGATCCCGGCCCAAGCTGTTTTTAGAATACCCCGCTAATTTTCAAAATTTACTTTGGCAAGAATAATTGACCTAAAAAACAGGAAGCTCCAGGCGCAAGAACCCACCCCTCAAAGCGGGCTAGTAAAACCGCAAGTTGAAATGATGAAAATCGAGCCGCGTCAATTTGCCGAACCCGCGTTGCAAAAAATTCCTCTCATGCCCAAGGAGACACCGGAGCCCAAAACGCGGGCGCTTAGCTGGTCGGGGCCGCTTTATGTCCATCAACCGAATACGAAAATTATCGTGGCCGTTTCAGTGGCGCTTTTTGCTATTGCGGCGCTGACGCAGATATTCCAGAAGAATATTATTACCACGATTTTTTTCGGCCTGCTGGGAGTGGTGATTTTGATAAGGGCGGGCAAGAAGCCGGAAGTCGTGGATTTTGAGATTAATCCGCTCGGGGTCAAAGTCGGAGAACAGATTTACGGATTCCGCGAGATCAGATCTTTTTGGATAGAGTACGATCCGGCGCTTGATATAAAGGAATTAAGCCTGCAGTTGAAAAAGTGGTATCACGCCTATATTAAAATCCCGATCTACGAACAAAATCCTGTACAATTGCGCCTGACTTTGTTATCATTTTTACCCGAGGTAGAACATCAAGACACGTTGGCGGATACGTTGGCAAGAAAATTGGGGTTATAAAATGTCCCCATAGCTCAGCGGAAGAGCGCTGGCCTCCGGAGCCAGAGGTCGGAGGTTCAAATCCTCCTGGGGATACTGGTATTTTCAGAGCGCTCAAACTACTTTGAGCGCGTGAGGATTTGAACGCCGGAGCGGTGCCGAGCGAGCAACCAGCGAGCGAGGCAGTGAGGCGGGGGCCAGCCTGAGTTGTCGGAAGACAACGAAAGGCGAGGCCAAATCCTCCTGGGGATACAAATGCTTTTTCCCCCTCGTAGTTCAACGGATAGAACGCGAGATTGCGGATCTCGTAATAGAGGTTCGATTCCTCTCGAGGGGACAA
>CAYHMZ010000036.1:0-3208 GCA_964357835.1 uncultured Candidatus Saccharibacteria bacterium | reverse complement strand
AAAAAATGCCGACCCATCGGCATTTTTTATTTATTTTGACAATTTATAAAAAGTCTGATAAGCTATAGAAAGTTTTATTGAAAAAAGGGGGCCCTATGCCAGTCCTTGAGCTTGAAGAGATCGGAGTTGAAACCGAAAGAAGGCGCGCAGATCTGCTCAGAGAAGAGACAAGACCGGTAATTTGCGTGTTTGACCCGATTGGAATACACGCTCTCATCTTAGGTTTTGTCTTGGGAGAATTTTTAGACCAAACTGAAATTTTTTGGCAAAGTCAGTTTTCCCGCACTTTTATAGAGACGGCTGGTATCAGTAAAGATGTTTATCCCGGCCTAATAGCGATGAAAAAACCGATCCTTCTTGTTTCTGAACTAGAAACAATCCCCGGAGAATATCCTTATGGTATAGAGATGCTACAAAATATTCGCCGCACAGTGGGGCTTAAAAATACTCCCTTAGTAATAATTTCCAACGAAGATTGCTTGGCAAGGGCGAAAGCAGAATCAGGGAGCGAACTGGAAGAATTGAAGATAGACGGAATTTTTACTTGGAACGACCTTCAGAGAAAACCAGGGGAGCAGCAAAGATTATTTAATATTGTTTTACAAATCCTTGGCCCCAAACCGGACCAGCAGCGAGTAGCCGCGCGAACCCCACACATAGTTTCTTCGTAAACTATATGTGGGGCGAACAAACGCGGCTTTTAGATTACCCGATAAAGTGCTATTAAGGTTATAGTTAAGCCCGAATCTTATAGCATTTTTGAATCAATGATTGATCTAGTCACTCCAATTGAAAAACTGGCCCGTGTCGGGCCAAGAAATCTTCCGCGATTAAAAAAACTCGGCGTCAGAACCGTCAGGGATCTGCTTTGGCATTTCCCTATTCGCTACGAGGATTTCAGTTCGGTGGTGCCCATAGATGAGATTAAAGAGGCAGGAGAAACGGTCAGTGTCCGCGGAGTGGTTTCGGATATAAAAAGCATCCGGATTTGGCCGAGAAGAATGGCGATCACGAACGCGACGATCAAAGATGAAAGCGGCTTTATCCGGGCCGTTTGGTTTAACCAGCCCTATATCGCAGAATCGCTTCCGGCAGGT
Organism: uncultured Candidatus Saccharibacteria bacterium; assembly: GCA_964357835.1. Taxonomy (GTDB): domain Bacteria; phylum Patescibacteriota; class Minisyncoccia; order 2-02-FULL-40-12; family IGHO2-01-FULL-4-A; genus CAIUCV01. The sequence continues at coordinate 2,111 of CAYHMZ010000036.1, read as the reverse complement.
TCGGCCGTCAGTCTAGCCGGCAAGGTCGGCTTGGACAAAAAGGGGCTTTATCTCTCAAGTCCTCATTATGAAAAATTTTTTGAGGCTGCGCGGCTTACTCATACAAGCGGCCTGGTACCTGTTTATCCGGAAACCGAAGGCATTACTTCAAAATATTTGCGGTTTCTGATAAAACCGCTTCTTGCGAGCGTAGAAAATTTGCCCGATCCCCTGCCAGAAGAGCTTATTAAAAAATATGATCTACCCCGTTTAGGGGATGCTTTAAGCTCCATTCATTTTCCAAAAAAAAGTGAAGAATCTGAACTGGCCCGCCGGAGATTTGCCCTTGAAGAGCTGCTTCTTTTTCAATTACGCGTTTTGCGCGACCACAGACAGCTCCAAACTCTCAAAGCGCCCCGCATAGCATTTAATGAAAAACTAATCGCTACTTTCGTAAAAAATCTTCCTTTTGAGCTGACTAATGACCAACGGGTCTCCGCCTACGAAATTTTACAAGACCTGCAGCGCAATTATCCGATGAACCGTTTATTGAACGGCGACGTCGGCTCCGGTAAGACGGTGGTAGCTCTGATTGCGGCCTATCAGGCGGTCTCGGCCGGGCATCAGGCCGTCTTTATGGCGCCGACGGAAATCTTAGCGAAACAGCATTTTAATACCGTAACTCTGCTGTTAAATTCCAAATTTCAAAATCCAAATGACAAACAAAATCCAAATTTCAAATCTCAAATTCAAATCGGACTGCTAACGGGAAGCGAGGCAAGGCAGTATCCGACTGACGAGATCACAAATGATAAAATCAGCAAAAAGTTGATGCTTCAAAAAATTGCCAAGGGAGAAATTGATATTCTTGTCGGCACCCACGCCGTTATCCAGAAGAATGTTAAATTCAAGAATCTCGGGCTCGTTGTAATTGACGAACAGCACAGATTCGGGGTTGAACAGAGAATGCGGCTGGTCAAAAATTCCCCACTACAAACTACAAACTACAAACTACAAACTAATTTAGTTCCCCATCTTTTATCAATGACGGCAACGCCCATCCCCCGCACTCTGGCCTTAACGATTTTCGGGGATTTGGACATATCTTTGCTCAAAGAAAAACCGAAGGGCCGGCAAGCTATAACCACCAAAGTAGTGCCTGCCTCCGAAAGGGAAGGGGCCCACAGGTTTATTGAAGAAGAGATACAAAAAGGGCGGCAAATTTTTGTGATTTGCCCGAGAATTGAAATTTCCAATTCCGAAAGCGGCGGCGGTAGTGGCCAACTGTCAATGAAAAAGTTACTTTGGGCGGAAGTCAGAGCCGTAACCGAGGAATACGAAAAACTTGCCAAGAAGATATTCCCCCACCGCCGCGTGGTGATGCTTCACGGCCGAATGAAATCGGCCGAGAAGAACAAAATTATGGAGGATTTCAAAAAGGGTCATTGGGATATTTTGGTCTCTACTTCAGTTGTTGAGGTCGGCGTGGATATACCGAACGCCAGCATTATGATGATTGAGTCGGCAGAACGTTTCGGTTTGGCCCAGTTGCACCAGTTCCGGGGACGGGTCGGCCGCGGCGAACACCAGTCCCATTGTTTGCTGTTCACGGATTCAGGCACGGCTTTAACCGATCGGCGGCTGTGCGCCCTTGAAAAAACCGATAACGGTTTTGAGCTCGCCGAGATGGATCTAAAGATCCGCGGGCCGGGGGAATTTACCGGCATTAAACAATCCGGCATCTCCGATTTTGCCATGGCGTCGCTGGCCGATGTTGACTTAATAAAAAGGGCCCGCCTTGAGGCCAAGCTGTTGCTTAAAAAAGACCCGACACTGAAGAGCTATCCCCTGCTTTTGGCTCGATTAGCCCAGATACAGAGGGTGGTTCATTTTGAGTAACCGTTCCGTTGGCCACCTCGATTTTTTGCTCCGTGTCCTCTGTGATAAACTCTCCGCAAATCTCATTTTGCCCATAGAGACGCTCACGCTCGCCCAGCGAGCTCGCTTGTTCGCTCGGTGTCTTGTCTCGCTCGTTGTGTTGTAATTTCCCACCCGCTACGCTCTGCGGAAATTACAACACAACACCATGCCCGCTCGCCTGCGACAACGCTCTCTGGGCAACAAGATTTGCT
>CAYHMZ010000035.1:2403-6197 GCA_964357835.1 uncultured Candidatus Saccharibacteria bacterium | reverse complement strand
AGGAAAAATATTACGCCGCCGGGAAAATAAAGGGTTCCAAGTGGATAAAACGCGAGACCAGACCTTCGGACGAAGCCATTTTAACCGCGCGCCTGATTGACCGTTCTTTAAGGCCGCGCTTTGACCAAAACATCCGTAATGACATACAGGTGGTAGCCATGGTGCTTTCTTTTGACGGCGTTAATGATCCGGACATCCCGGCGCTTTTCGGCGCATCGCTGGCCCTTATGATTTCCGACATCCCTTTTGACGGCCCGATAGCCGCCGCCAGAGTCGGTCGTGTCAATGGTAAATTGATAATCAATCCCACATACGAAGAAAGACAGCAAAGCGACTTTGATATAGTCGTCGCCGGCACGGAAAACAAAATCAATATGATTGAAGCCGGCGCCAAGGTCATACCCGAAGAAGACGTCGTCAAGGCCTCCGCGCACGCGTTGGACGAGCTTCAGGAACTAATAAAACTGCAGAAAAAGATAGCTAAAGAATTGGCGCGAGATAAAAAAGAGCTCGGGGGACCGGCCCGCGATGAAGCGGTTGCCAAGATCGTGAAAGATTTTGTCTCTCCCAAGCTTGAGAAAGTGCTTTATACGCCCCATAAACAAGAGTACGTTGAAGGCCTGGATAGGATCGAGGGCGAGCTGGAGGAATTCTTAAAAGCGGAGTTCGCGGCGCATCCGGAAATTGATAAAAAACTGGCCGAAGCTAGACTCATTTTTGAAGAAGAGATAAACCGAATAGTCCACAAAAACATTCTTGAATCGGAGAAAAGGCCCGACGGTAGGAAAATTGACGAACTAAGAGAAATAACGGCGGAAGTTGGTCTCCTGCCTCATTCGCACGGGACGGGCTTGTTCAACCGGGGCACAACTCAAGCCCTAACCAGCCTGACCCTGGCCGCGCCGGGCATGGAACAATGGATTGAAACGATGGAAATAGAACTGACAAAGAAACGGTTTATGCACCATTACGTTTTTCCGCCGTTTTGCGTCGGCGAAACCGGACGAATGGGAAGCGGCGGCAGGCGTGAAATAGGACATGGCGCGCTGGCAGAACGCGCCTTGGAGCCGCTCATTCCAAGTAAAGACGATTTCCCTTACACGATACGCTTAGTGTCCGAAATCCTTTCGTCAAACGGCTCTTCATCAATGGCTTCCGTGTGCGGCTCATCACTCGCCATGATGGACGGCGGGGTCCCGGTAAAAGCGCCGGCCGCTGGAATCGCGATGGGTTTAATGTTTTCCGCCGAAGGCGGATCCGCCTCTGGCGGAGACCCGAAATACAAAATCCTGACCGACATCCAAGGCCCTGAAGATCACCACGGCGATATGGACCTAAAGGTCGCCGGCACCAAAGACGGAATAACCGCGATGCAAATGGACGTGAAGATTGAAGGCATAAACGAAAAGATCCTAAAAGAGGTTCTTGCCCAAGCGAAAAAGGCACGTCTTGAAATTTTGGAAGTTATGGCTAAAGCCATCCCCGCTCCCCGAAAGGAATTGTCGCCGTATGCACCGAGAGTGCAAATCATCAAGATAAACCCGGAAAAAATCGGAGCACTCATAGGTCCTCAAGGAAAAAACATCAATGAAATAATAGAGCAGACAGGCGCAACGATAGATATTGAGGACGACGGCTCGGTGTTCATAACTTCGGATAAGCCCGAGAGCATGGAAAAAGCGATTGCATTGATAAAAAACTCCACCTATGAAGCTAAACCGGGAGATGAGTTTGACGGTAAGGTCTCCAGATTGCTTGATTTTGGCGCCATGGTTGAGTATATGCCCGGTAAAGAAGGGCTGGTCCACGTCTCCGAAATATCCAAGGAACACATCCGCCGTCCGTCCGACGTTCTAAAGATCGGCCAAGTTGTCCACGTTCGTGTGAAAAATATAGATGACTATGGTAGAATTAATTTGACAATGAAATAAGCCCGACACAAATACACTAATGAGCACGAATGTCACAAATTATTCGTGTAATTCGTGTACGATTCGTGTACTGGTGTCGCGTTGTGTAAACATGGCTGACCCAACAAAGCCCTCCGACGCATCAAGCTCATCAAGCCCGATAAGCCCGCAAATTAAAGTGCCTCCGACAAGTCTCCAGACACCTCCGTCGTCGGGCGGGTCTATTCCTCCCAACCTACCCATGAAAGAAAGTGCGGATTTGGCGCCTCTCCCCTTTCCCAAACCGCCGATGGGGGGGCCGCAATCCAACCCGGACGTAAAGCCAAAGCCGCCCTCACCGCCCCCCGCTCCATCTCCAATCCAAACTCCGCCAAAGGCAGAAACGCCGGGAGCGCCTGTTTTCAAGTCCTCAATCAGGACAATGCAAGAAGACATTGCCGCCGTCAAAAAAGGGCAGGCACCCACTGGTTTTCAGGTAGAAAAGCAATCGGAAAAGGACATAACGCCTCCGCCACTAGGAGCCCCCGGTCCTAAAATCACAATGCCGCCAAGGCCGGCTCAAGAAGTCAGGCTCGGAGAACTTGAGAAGTCAAGGTCGCTTCCTAGTACCAAGCTTCCGTCCTTTCCTCCGATGCCCACAGTTCCGCCAGCTGGTCCTACGATAAAACCTGCAGGACCTCCAGCAGGACTTAGCGTGCCGACGGGCGGTGGAATTAATAAAAAAAGGCTGATTTTCTTAGTGGCCGGCCTGGTCATTGTTGCGTTTCTAATCTGGTTCTTTGCCCTACGCGGACCTTCGGCGCCAGAGGTAGTGGTCAGTCCGACACCGACTTATACCGCCACCCCAACGCCGGTTTCAATCGAAGATAGCTTTTCTATCATTGACTCGGCTAGCGTTGCACTTGGCACGAATTTTATAACCAGATTTGACGACTCCTTAAACAAAGAGTCGCTCACATCATCAAGAGAGCCTGCACTTTATAAAGTTTTAAAACCCGCCACCGGCAATCGATATACTCTCAGCGAATTTTTGGGCGGTCTTCTAATTCAAGCGCCCGCCGAACTGACCGCGGCGGCCAAAGATAATTTTTATCTGACAGTTTTATACAAGTCGGATAACATTGACGGCTATGGCCTGCTTATAGAATTAAGCGACCCGGTTGCAGCCCTTACAGCTATGGGCAGTTGGGAAGGGACGATGGCGCAGGGATTGAAAGACGTTTTCCTGCTTAATCCGACAAAAGTGGCTTCAACTAATTTTCTGGATAACACTTATAACGGCGTAGCGATAAGGTATAAAAATTTCCCCGATCCTAGCAAAACTGTGGATTACGCCGTTATCACGGCAAGCAATGGCGAGATCTATCTTGTCCTTGCAAACTCAAGAGAGCACATATACTCCATCATTGACAAGATAAGATAAACGTTTTTTGAATGAATGATGACAAAAATGGTGTCGCATCGTGCGATGCCATTTTTGTCACCCTGACACCATTGCCGACATCATAGCCGACACCATTGCCGACATCATTCGCTTTGTCTGACATCATAGCTGACATCATTGACATCATTCAATTCTCCCGCCTCCCCCTTCCTATACGGGAAGCGGAGCCAATGATGCCTTCTGGGGGGCCGCTGCGTTTGCCGCCAGCATGGTTTTGTCATAGGCCGAGTAGTATCTCGTGCCTTGACAAATGGCGGCAAGAGCAACGGATGAGCCGAGCTCGCTGGGCGAGGCAAAGTCCCCAGAAGACATCATTGGCGGAGTAGTTGTCCACAGCCCCCTCTTGCCATCATCCACAGAAGATTTAAAATAACATCAGTACCTTGTTTCGCTGGTCATAAATTTATCTATCCATTGTAGGAGTGGCTGGCAATTTTTCC
>CAYHMZ010000035.1:0-2303 GCA_964357835.1 uncultured Candidatus Saccharibacteria bacterium | reverse complement strand
GTTTCGCTGGTCATAAATTTATCTATCCATTGTAGGAGTGGCTGGCAATTTTTCCGGTTCCGCCACGGCGGGATCGCAAAGGGCATTGGGCCCTGAAGCAACATTGTTTTGGGCTTATCAATGCCCTCTTTTGCGTCTTTTACTTGCTCTGCAAGAAAGGTATTGTAATTTTTCTTTTACCCGTGATATAATCCTTGCTTAACTTAAGCCATTAAATATGACCCCAGATGAGGTGAAAAAATTAAAGGAAGATCTGCTGGAAGAAAAGAAGACCCTTGAGGTCGAGCTTAACCGTATTGCGACCAAGAATCCATCCATTGAAGGAGATTACCAGACCCATTTCCATAAGTCCGAGCCGGGTGACACCTTAGATGAGCAAGCGCATAGTATAACCGATTACGAAGAGGAGCGGGCGGTTGAACAAAATTTTGAGTTGCGCCTGCATGAGATAAGCAATACTCTCAAGAAAATTGACGAAGGCGTTTACGGAACCTGCGAAAAGTGCAATTCCCCCATTGATCAAAAACGCCTTAAAGTCGTTCCGGTGGCTAAATTCTGTTTTGATTGTGCTAAAAAAACGACCTTAACCTAGGAGGTAGAGACAGTTTTAATATTATGTCCTCTGTCCGTGTTTTTTCCGGCGCCGTAAAAGGCATTGACGCCTTTCCCATTGAAGTTGAAGTGGACTCCACTCCGGGTCTTCATCTTTTCAGCATAGTCGGCCTGCCCGACAAAACAGTTGAAGAATCCAAGGACCGCATTGCTTCCGCTATCAGAAATAGCGGTTTTATTGCGCCCAGCCAAAAAAACAGGAAAATCGTTGTGAACCTAGCCCCGGCCGACATCAAAAAAGAAGGGCCGGCTTACGATCTGCCTATAGCCCTCGGCTACTTGCTGGCCACAACCCAATTGAAATTTGACGGCAAAGACAAGGTTTTTCTGGGAGAGCTTTCCCTGAATGGCTCCTTGAGAAAAATCAGCGGCGTTTTGCCGATCACTCTCATGGCAAAAAGAAGGGGGTTTAAAGAGATCATCGTCCCCCAAGAAAACATAGGTGAGGCCTCTATTGTCAAGGATATAAGGGTTATAGGAGTAAGAACGCTCGGCGAACTGGCTGATTATCTTAAGGGCAAAACGCAGATCGAGGCGGCTGAAACAATTGATTATGACCGGTTTGTAAAAGAAGCCCAAGAAAAAAACAAGGATGAAGATCTTGATATTTCCCACATAAAAGGCCAGGAAAATGCTAAGCGTGCCTTGGTAATTGCCGCCAGCGGCGGACACAATCTGTTGCTTTACGGCCCGCCCGGTTCGGGTAAGACGCTCCTTGCCAAAGCACTGGCCGGCATCCTGCCCCGTATGAGCCAGGAGGAGGCTCTGGAAGTTACTAAAATATACAGCATTTGCGGTTTGGTTAACGACCAGCCGATAATTTCAAAAAGGCCGTTCCGTAATCCTCATCATACGACCTCGGCAGTCGCGGTAACGGGCGGGGGCAGTTGGCCGAAGCCGGGTGAAATATCTCTTGCCCATCGCGGGGTGTTATTTATGGACGAACTGCCGGAATTCCCTCGCAACGTGATAGAAGCCCTGCGCCAGCCGCTGGAAAGCGGGGAGATCGTCGTATCAAGGGCTTCCAGTTCGGTCAGATTCCCCTCTCGTTTTATGCTGGTTGGCGCTATGAACCCCTGCCCTTGCGGGAATTACGGCGATGAAGCAAAAGCTTGCGTCTGCACGGCCCAGTCAATTTACAAATACCAGAGGAAGATCTCGGGTCCGGTACTGGACAGAATTGATATCCAGATAAATGTTCCACGTGAAACATATGAGAAAATGAGCGGAGAGGCCGAAGGGCCGAAAAGCGAGGAAATCGGGCAAATAGTCGCGGGGGCAAGGCAAGTCCAACAAAAAAGATTTGCCGGCACGGGCTTTCAAGTCAATGCCGAGATGGGACCGAGAGAGGTCAAAAAATATTGCCAAGTTGATGAAGCGGCCGAGAATTTGATAAAAAACGCGGTAACTTCGCATAATCTTTCTGTTCGCGGCTATCATAAAATACTTAAAATAGCCCGCACCATAGCCGATCTGGATAGTAAGGATATAATCCAGGCGCATCATATTGCAGAGGCCATTGCCTACAGGATCAAACCGGAAAATGACCCGCTGGCCTCGGCTATGTAGGAATGTTTCACCCCGTTAGAAGTAGCCCTAGCGGGTTTGTAAACCAAAGCTAGTATTTGATCAAAAGTATACGGCGACTATAAATTCAACTTATGTGCTGCTGTTTCTACTTCTAACGGGGT
>CAYHMZ010000034.1:0-6206 GCA_964357835.1 uncultured Candidatus Saccharibacteria bacterium | reverse complement strand
CCGTTTTCCCCGCCACAATGAACGTTGCGGCAGGTAATTTTTCAACCACTATCCGCATAGCCTGAATAATTTTTTCGCTGCCTTTTAGAGCGCTTAGCCGTCCTCCAAACAAAACAATTTTTTTGCCCGATAAATTATGGCGCTTTTTAAATTCTTCCGTGCGTCCGCCGGCCTCTTGCCATTTCTCCACGTCTATCCCGTTATGGATAACTTCCACGTTGCAAATACCGTTCTGATTTAAAGATTTCTTGATGGCGCCGCTGATGGCAAAAATTTTATCCGTATATTTCAGATAATGCCTGATGATTATATTTCTAAGAGGGTTGTATCTGAATTTAAATTCTTTAAACTGTTGCCACGGGCTGACGCGGTAATTAGGATCCGCTGTCAATTTGCCATAATGAAAAAGCATAGTATCGTGGGCCGTCAAAAAAACTGCGGCTGTCCGCTCTCCGGCTATTTTCAAAGAATAATATGAAAGATAGGTATGTACATTATGGGCATGCACTATTTCCGGCCCGATTTCTTCAATTATTTTTTTGATTTTAGGGATAGTCTGAAAATTATACAGGCTTAAATAAGCGCGCCAGCGCGGATGATAATGGCTGTAAATTCTAAAAATTTTCAATCCCTCAAATTCTGTCCAGCCTTCTTTTTCTCTTTCTCCAACCGCCGTTATGACGAAAATCTCGTGGCCCGCCCCTTGCAATCCCTGGGCCAGATTAAAAGCCACTATGCCGGCGCCGCCTAAGGCCAATGGTGGAAAATCATCACTTAGGACTAGAATTTTCATGCTATTTTAAATTAAATTGGCCAAACTTTTTTGCTATTTTTTTAAAAAAAAGAGTCGGATTATATCTCAATAAAAACACGGTATATTTTAAATAAAACAGGATTTTATTTTTTGGCCTGTGAAATACGTAGAAATACGATCCGGTGGATAAATTCGCGATCTTATAAGAAATCACCCTTTGATGAGCGGGATAGTTATTGGTCTCAAATACCGGTTGTACGACCATCTGCTTCGAAAAATGCTGTCCATCGGTGAAATTTTTAAGAAAACGACCGTTTTTTAAAACCCAATCCCATAAAAAAGTCTTAGGGTAGGGCACGAGCATATTCCACTTAACCCCGTTAAGTCCCAGCTTGCTTATGAAATCCAGCGTTTTTTTCACTGATTTTTTAGTTTCGAGCGGCAAGCCAATAATGAAAAAGCCGCAAACATTGATGCCGTATTTTTTCAGCATTTTTACGGCTCCGGTAATATCATCAAGCTGTTCGCCTTTGTTTATGAAATTAAAAACTTTTTCATCCCCGCTTTCTATGCCTAAAGATACGGATTCGCATCCTGATCTTTTCATTAAATTCACTAGTTCTTCATCAAGACGGTCAGCCCTCAAACCGTTAGGGCAACTCCAGCGCAAGTTTAAATTTTGCTCAATAATCATGCGGCAAATTTTTTTTGCCCTGCCAGTATCTAAAGTAAAATTGTCGTCAATGATCTGAAAACTCCTTATACCATATTTAGAAACCGCGTGTTTTAATTCATTTAAAACATTTTCCGGGGTTCTGAAACGCCATTTGCTTCCGCTTACTTTTGAAACAGAACAGTAAATGCACAGGTACGGACACCCGCGACTGGTTAAAAGCGGATATCCTCCGCGGCTATCAAAATCAAGCCCCCCACAAAAACGGCTGAAGTCAGGGAAATCAAAACTGTCTAAATCATCAACGGGATTATAGTCATTAAAAATTGTTTTCTCGTCATTTTTGTAAATAAGCCCGGGTATTTTTCGGTATTCTTTTTGCTGGCCGAAAATATCGCAGAATCTAGAGAAAGAAACATCGGCTTCGCCCTGAAATCCGAAGTCAAAAATGCCGTTGTTGTCTTTTTCAAAAAACTCTCTGGCACACAAAGTTATGTGAGGGCCGCCGATAATAAACGGGCCGCCGATGGCAAACTTAATTTTTTTTGCCAAGGCAAGCGTACTTTTCAGATTAAACGATTTCATGGAAAAACCGACCAAATCTGGTTTTTCCTTTTGCAATCCGGAAATCAGCTCTTCCTCGCCGATATCCAAAATGTTCAAATCAAATATCCTAACATCGTGGCCGACACCGATATTCCCGGCCAAATAAGCAAGACCGTTATGTGGATATTTTGACGTCCCCCTGGTTTCAACAAAAATTACTTTCATTAATCTTTTTTATAGTTTTAATAACTGGACCGGGCTCATAGGTATATTCTGAATCTGGTAGCAGTAATGGGTACAGTAACATCTCTTATCGGCAATATCTCTTCTTTGTTTTTTTGCCTTATCCGAATGCCAGATTTTCATAAAATTATAACCCGTCTCTCTTATATTGCCGACTGGCGGCAAAAGTTCACAATTATAAACATTCCCCTCGGCATCAATGACCGGCATAAAGGAAGAAATCCGGCAGGGAATTATCTGTTTCTTTTCTGCCATTGTTCTCAATGCCAGCTGATGATAGGCCCCATAAAATAATTTATGAATTTCATCCTTACCAAGCGTTTTGCTGGCCATCAGCCGGTTGATCAATCGTTTATATTTTTCTAAAGATGGCGCCTTGATATTTTTTTCATTAAAAGAACCCCTAATTACTTCGAGGGTATGAAATTTAACATTCAAATTCTCATCGACAAAATCAATAAGCTCGGAAATGTAGTCCTCGTTCTCGCTAGAAATTGTGGAATTGACGTTAATTCGTAAATTAGGACGCTCTAATGCGAGTGCCGTTAAATTTTTATAATTCTCCAGAACCTTTTGAAAAATCCCCTTGACCCCCCTGATCTTGTCGTGAATCTCGCCAACGCCGTCCAGTGATAAAACTATGGAAACTTTAATCGGGCACAGTTCCAAAATTCTTTTCGTTGATTGCAGAATTTTTTCAGTCAGGAGAGAATTGGTCGGTATGGAAATTCTTTTGGTTTTGTTGTTCTTATAAAATATTTCGCAAATTTCTGGTAAATCGTCTCTGAAAAACGGCTCTCCGCCGCCGATGGAAAGGGCCGGAACGGTTCCCATGCTCTTAGAAATTTTATTTATTTCATCAAGGGACAATTCCTTGTTTCCCTTATTTATCTTCTGCCAATTAAAACACATCGCGCATCTTGCGTTGCAACGGTCGGTAATTTGAAAAAACAAACCAAAAAATGGCTGGTCTTGTTTAAAAACAGATCGGAAGAAAAATTTGAGCATCGGCCAGTCGTTTTTGATCAATTTAATTTTATCTAATAATCTCATTGTCAATTAAGATTAAATAATAAATGAATCTTTTTGTCGTTAACTTTTCTAAACTTATTAACCTCGCCCCTCTTTTTCAGTATTAGGAAAAAATGTAAAGCTATCCATGACCAGCTTTTTAACACCGCGATAATTCTTTCGGGGTGTCTCCGGCAATCGCAGATCGTAAATTTTATATTTGCCGAAAGACATTTTATCAAACTTTTTATCCGGCAATTTTTAAAAATGAGGAGCAATCTGTTGCGGATTGAATAGTAGCTCCTTTTTGTGTTAATGGTTTGATCCACGGTTTTGCTTAAACCATGATAACTTATTGCAAACGGATAATAGGTCACCTTGTATCCGGCAAGATTAATTTTAAACGACAAATCGGTGTCTTCATAGCCATGATAATAAATGTCGTCAAACCCGCCAACCAGGTCAAGAATATTCCGGCGGACAATCATAGAAGCGCTGCAGGCATAAAGAACCTCTCTTTGTCGGTTATATTTATTTTCAGAAACATCGGCGCCGAAACCTATATCGTAACCCTTGCCCCTGAAATACGCGCTTCCGCCGGCTGCGGCAATCTTATTTTTATTGTCGGCAAATAAAATTTTGCCGACCGCTTGGCCGATGCTTCTGTCCGATTCCATTAATTCCACCATCTGACCCAACCAGTCTGGCGACAAAAAGGCGTCGTTATCCAAGGTTACAAGATAATCCGCTCCGCCCGCCGCGATTCCGATATTTCTAGCCCTGGCCGGCCCAAGACATTTTTCATTTTCAATAACCGAGAGATCCGGATATTTATTTTTAAAAAATCCTACGCTTCCATCGGCCGAACAATCATCAACTAAAAATACTTTGTAATGCGGGTAATTTAAATTGAACAAGGAGGTTAAACAACGGTCGGTAAGTTCCCTGTTTTTATAAGCACAGACAACGATGTCTACTGCCGGTAGTTTATCATCCATAAATTAACTTCCCGGGCCGTTAGATAGTAACCTTTCATAAACCCGCAAATACTCGCTGGCCATTTTATCCGGCGAATGTTGCTTGGTCCAATCATAGCTGTTTTGGCTGAATTCTTTTGCTATTTCTTCGTTTAAAACTATTTTAGCTAAAGCTTCGGCTGTTTTTGGGATATCATTTTGCGGGACAAGCATGCCATTGAAACCGTCCCTAATCGCATCCACAATGCCGTTGCCGGTCGTGCCGATAACCGGCAATCCGGCTGCGGCCGCCTCCAGAAAAACCAATCCAAATCCTTCAAAATGATGTCCCTGATTAACTGACGTTAAAATAAATAATCTTGCGCTCCGATAAAGACGACTCAATTCCTCATCGCTTACACCGGTCAAAAACTCAACATCTTTGTCTACGCCATAATCGCCGGCCAATTTTTTAAGATAGTTGAAATAACTTATATCTCTTTGGCTCCCCACTATTTTATATTTCAAACCGGGTATCTTAGTTTTTGCAAATGCGAACGCCGGGATTGAAACATGATACCCTTTCCTGAATTTTAACGCTCCGACACTTAAAATAAAATTTTCTGAACTCGCAACTTTGTCTTTGTGAAATTTCTCAAAATCAATCCCAGGAGAAATAACTTTTATTTCTTTGAGGAATACTTTTTTCAAAATTTCTTGCTTAGTATAGTTGCTTATGGCAACTACATTGTTAGCTCTTGCATAGCCCCATTTTAATAAAGAGGCTGTGCGCCAATTATACAGTGGGGCAACGGCATAAGTGCCCAGACCGGTTATAACCAGTTTTTTGTTTAGCCTAAGGTTCGCAAGGGCGGCGACAACGCCATATGGATAACCGTCCAGGGCGTGGATAATATCGCAGGTTTTTACGTAGCGCCTGATTCTTAACGCTGTAACAAATATAGAAATTCCTCTTCGCAATACGGGAAGACCTTCGTAACCGTCGTCAATTTCTTTCAAGACCAGAACTTCATGCCCGGCATTTTTTATTCCCCCTATCAAATCTGAAGCATATCTGCCCCAACCATTTTTAGGATTTGTGCTCCCGGTTAGATATACGATTTTCATATTATTTTATTTTTAATAAAATGATTCCATGTGAATATTCCGCCTATCTACGCCCTCGCCCAGAATAATTTTCCTCATATTGGAAACAAAATCTGTAGATCAGCATATAAAATAGTTTTTATTTTTCATTCCATAAAATCTCGTACTTAAAAATTTCAAATTTTTTTGGCTACAAGAAAAAAAGCGCTTGTGAATGCCTCCGGTTCTTTTTGGCTTTTGCGGATATCGCCGAAAGAAACTTTTATCATATTCGGCATTTTTTCAATTAAGCGGGCAAACAAAAAAACAAAAAATTTGGAAAATTTGTTCAACCTCATTTTTGTCTGATAGCCCAGTCTTTGCAGTAAGACGGCAAATGCTTCCTGGGCGTTTGTCTCAGCGCATAATTTTTCAATCTGCCACCCGCTTGAAAATATTTTCTGCAATCCGAATTTAGTAAATCTCCAGTAATCGCCGGGCGCATCGTGGATTGGAAATAAAAAGGGTGTGGAGACGATAACCTTACCTCCAATTTTAACAACCCGCCTTATTTCAAAAATTGCTTCTAGGGGTTTCTCAAGGTGTTCAAGCACAGAAAGGCATAACACCAAATCAAAACTGTCATTTTCAAATGGCAGTTTGTATACCGAAGCTACAACGTCTACTCCCGCTCCGCCCATCACATCCACGCCAATACGATTGGGAAAGAATTTCGTATAGCTCGGTTCCCCCTTTGAGCCGATCTCAAGAACTAATTTATCCGTCCCGTATTCGGAAACAAGCGCATCCAGCTTTTTCCGCGATATTTTTGAAACTAAAAAACTCATAATGCAGCTAATAAAACGGCTCTACGTGGACATTTTGCTTTTCTACGCCCTCGTCCAGGATAGCTCTCCTGATATCGGAAACAAAATCC
>CAYHMZ010000033.1:0-6304 GCA_964357835.1 uncultured Candidatus Saccharibacteria bacterium | reverse complement strand
AGCCGTATTTTTAGCATTGGGCAGATAATAACATCTTATCCTTATAAAATCAAATCCTTGACTAAATTATGTAAAATTGTTACCGTTGAAAAAGCTCTTTCCCCTTTTGGGTCTAACCGAGGAGAAACAATATGCCGGAACTAAAATCTTGGGGTGTGGTCTGGACAGAAGCAATTTCATATTTTGCTGGCTGGAGATGCGAAAATCCAAGTTGTTCTTGGGGCCTCCCTGACTATGGTGAAAAATATAAATGCATTGTTGGTTTTGTATGCGAACCACCATACCAAGATGTGGCTCGTCTAATTGTGGGCAAGGTTATATTTGAATGCCCAAAGTGTTTTGAAAATTTTTGGCTTCATTTTAATGATGATCTGGCAAGGCGTGCCATGCGATACTGTCCAAATTGGCCAAAATAAATCCTGCAGAAATGCAGGTTTTTGTTTTTCTGAAGAATGTATGTTCAGAGATCGCACGCCCAAATTTTTGCGTCTCGGCGGCTGGCCCCCACACCTATGCATAGGTGTGGGGGCTGGGCAGGTACAAATCCATTGAAATTTACGATGTTTTTCGCTGATAAATAAAATTGGGACGGAGTGAACCAGGCACTTTCGCAGAAAGTGCCTGGTGAACGGAAGGGGTACGATTTTTTTATCCAGTCCCGATTTGTGAAACAAATCGAGGATCCTCGATATTGCTTTGCAATATCGGGAAAAAACTAGAAAATTTCAATGAGATTTGTCTGCCCAGAACGCCGGGCAAAAATTTAGACGGGCGAGCGGTATTACCACCCCTTCTTCTCCAACGCATCTTTTGCCGCCTCTTGCTGGGCGTCCTGTTTTGACGGACCCTCGCCCTCGCCTATCAGATCCTTTTCCAGAAAGACACCGATGCGGAAATTCTTGGCGTGATCCGGCCCCCACTCTTTCATAACTTCATACGTGGGAGTAATTCCGGCTTCATCCTGCGCCCTCTCTTGGAACAAACTCTTGTAGTCCTTGTACGCCTTTTCCTCAAGGATTTTCGGCAGTTCCCCGATGATAAAGCGCGAGATAAAGTCGCTGGCGGCTTCGTATCCTTGGTCCAGATAAATCGCGCCAATGACTGCCTCCAGAGCGTTTGCGAGAATATACTGGCGGGCGCGGCCGACATCCTTTGACTCCCCGCGGGATAACAGAAGATATTCATTCAGATCAATTTTAGTAGAAACCTTGGCCATCATAACGGCATTTACCAGTGCCGCTCGCCAGTTGGTCAACTCGCCTTCGGGATTCGGATATTTGTTATACAGATACTCGGTAACCACCAATTCTAAAACCGCGTCTCCCAAAAATTCCAGACGTTCGTTGTGGTCAAGACGCCACTTGGGGTTTTCGTTTAAGTAAGAGCGGTGAGTCAGGGCCTGCAGGAGCAGGTCTTGATTTTTAAATTTTGTACCTATTTTTTCCTCAAGCTCGGAAATTTTTTCCTCGGACATTCGTTGAAATCCCAATTTTCAATTTACAATTTTCAATGAATTTTTAATTCCAGTTTGAAAATTGCCCGGCCTTCGCAGCCGAAGTTGCTTCGGCGGAGTAGGCAAAATTAGAAATTGAAAATTAATTATTTTTTGTTTCGGTTGTCGGCTCGGATCCTTCTTCTCCGTCTTTCTTTTTTGGTGCGTCGTCTTTTCCTGGTTCTCCTATCTCCCGATAAATTGTACCAAGAACGCCATTGACGAACTTGCCGGAAGCGTCGCCGCCAAATGTCTTTGCCAGTTCTATCGCTTCATTTATGGCAACTTTGGGTGGAACCTCCTTGCGGTTTCCGAAAAGCAGTTCGTATATGCCCAATCGCAGCACGGCTCTATCAACCATCGCAATCTGGTCAATGGGCCATTGGGGAGCCGCCTTTTCTATAATTTTGTCTATCTCGCCTATCTTCCCGATCACATTGTTAACCAAATCGTAGATGAATTTTTGATCTTCCACGCCGGGCGCGAACTCCTTAATGTTATGCTCTATTATCACTTGCAATTTGTCCTCTTTCTTGCCCTTAAAATCCCACTCATAGAGCGACTGCATGGCTACGCTTCTTGATAGGTGACGGCTTGCCATAAGGTTACTTTGGTTTGTGCTGGTGCTTTTCTTTTTTCTTCAACTCGCGGGCTATGACGTTTACGACTTCCCTGCCTTTATAGAACCCGCAATATTTGCAAACCGCATGGGGCGTTATCAGCTTGTGACAATGGCCGCACGAAACAAGCCCGACTTTATGCAGGGCCAAGTGGCTTCTCCGTCTTCCTTTTTGCGCGCGCGTAGAATGCGCTCGTGGAACGCCCATTTGCCTGGCAATATAACACACCTGCCGGTTTTTTACAAATTTTTACTTAGTTATCCACCCCGAATTAGAAATCAAATTAAAAATTAGTTGTGGACAAAACCAAGATTGGCTAACGAGATATTTTATAAAAAACGAGATTTTTATGGCTGTTTTGATTTCTAACGGGGCAAGCAAAAAAGCGGGGTTGTTGCTATTTGAAGCGGAGAGTAGAATTGAGATATGAAACTTGTCCCGCCCTTGAATTCAAATACGCAAGAGCAGAATGGCGCGACGCGCAGTTTGAATTCAAGGGCGGGGTTCGTCCACCTACACACTCACACTCACTACTCACTACTGGATGGATTGACCCGAGTGGACGAATTGGTGGCAAGAGCCAAAGAATTAGGTATGGAAGCGGCGGCAATCACCGACCACGGCGCTATGTATGGCGTCGTTGAATTTTATCAGAAGGCAAAAAAGGCCGGTATCAAGCCGATCATCGGCTGCGAGGTGTATATTACCGAAAATATGCATGACAAGAGACCCAATACCAACGGGAAAAATTTTTACCACCTCGTTTTACTCGCCGAAAATAACACCGGTTACAAAAATCTCATAAAATTGGTAACGGCCGCTCACTTGGAGGGGTTTTATTATAAACCAAGAATAGATAGGGAGCTTTTGAGGCATTATTCAGGAGGTCTTATAGGTTTGTCCGGCTGTCTCGCCGGAGAAATTTCGCGCGCCATTCTTTCTCGAAACGATGAGCGGGCAAAAAAGCTTGCCCTTGAGTATCAGGAAATTTTTGGCAAAGGAAATTTTTACTTAGAACTTCAGTATCACCCCCATCTTGAGGAGCAAGAGATTTTAAATAAGAAGCTTCTAGAATTTTCTAGGGAGCTTGATATACCGCTGGTCGCCACTCAAGATTCCCACTATCCCCGCTCCGAGGATGCCCGCGCCCATGACGTGTTGCTCGCGGTTCAAACCGGAAATCAGGTAGATGATAAAGATCGCCTCACTTTAAGGAACGACGACTTTTCTTTCCTTGCGCCAGAGAAGATGATTGAAAATTTCAAGGACATCCCCGAGGCGATAGAGAATACAGTTAAAATTGCCGAGAGGTGTAATGTTGAAATTGAACTTGGTAAGACACGACTTCCTAATTTTCCTTTACCGGCCGGCCATACTGTGGATAGCTATTTAAAGGAACTCGCCTGCGCAGGACTGACAAAAAGATACGGGCCGGAGCCGACGCCCGATGTAATAGAGCGTTTTAACTATGAATTAAGTACCATTGAAAAAACGGGTTTTGCCTCGTATTTTCTAATTGTTCAGGATTTTGTTAATTGGGCGAAAAATAACGGTATTAGAGTTAATTGTCGCGGTTCTGCCGCTGGCAGTTTAGTTTCTTACACATTGAATATTATAGACGTAGACCCTCTTAAATATGGCTTGCTGTTCGAAAGATTTTTAAACCCAGAGCGCATCAGCATGCCGGATATTGACCTGGATTTTGATGATACCCGGCGCGACGAACTCTTTGATTATGCAAGGGGAAAATATGGCAATGACCATTTTGCTCAGATTATTACGTTCGGTACAATGGCTGCCCGGGGCGGTATCCGTGATGCCGGCCGGGCGCTGGGGTTCTCTTACGATTTTTGCGATCGCATTGCCAAACTGATTCCGTTTAATCCGAACCAGAATGAAAAACTGGGTTTTCTCAAAAAGTGTCTTGATGACGTTGAAGAACTTCGCCAGCTTTACAATACCAATAACGATGCGAAAATCGTGATTGACGCCGGGATGCGATTGGAAGGTGTGGCAAGGCATTCTTCAACTCATGCCTGTGCTATTGTAATAACGCCTCAACCGCTGACCGAGTATGTGCCGCTTCAGAGGGATACTGGCGAGGATAACATCGTAACTCAGTATGAAATGCATGCGATTGAGGATTTAGGATTGTTGAAAATGGATTTTTTAGGCCTTGCAAACCTCACTATCATTAGCGATGCTTTGCGGCTTATTGAACAAAATCACGGCGTCAAAATTAACATTGACGAAATTCCGCTTGACGATAAAGAGACGTTTAGATTGCTCCGCGAAGGCAGAACGACTGGGATATTCCAGCTTGAAGGTTCGGGCATGCGCCGTTATTTTAAAGAATTAAAACCGACGATTTTTGAAGACATTGCCGTGATGATCGCCCTTTACCGCCCGGGGCCAATAGAACTTATACCGGAATTCATAGCCCGCAAGCACGGCAAAAAGAGAATTGAATATCTCCACCCTAAACTGGAACCGGTTCTAGCGAGTACTTACGGGATCATGATTTATCAGGAACAGTTAATGGCGGCGGCGCGGGCGCTTGCCGGTTTTTCCTTGCCCGAGGCCGATATTTTGCGAAAGGCGGTTGGGAAAAAGATAAAGAGACTACTGGCTGACCAAAAGGATAAACTGATTCAGGGCTGTAAAGCCAACGGGATAAGCGAAAGTGTCGCCGAAAAGTTTTGGCAATTAATAGAACCGTTTGACCGCTATGGCTTTAATAAAAGTCATGCCATAAGCTATGCCCGGGTTGCCTATCAAACTGCGTACCTAAAAGCCCATTATCCGGTGGAATTTATGGCGGCCCTAATGAATTCGGCATCTAACGAAATTGAGCGCATCGCTTTTCTTATTGAGGAATGCCAATCAATGGGCACAGAAGTTCTTCCGCCGGAAATCAATGAGAGTATGGAGAATTTTGCAGTGATAAATTCCGCCGACAAGCCTAAAATCCGCTTCGGCCTCGCTGCGATTAAAAATGTCGGCGTAAATATTGTCCAAGCCATTATAGAGGAACGTAAAAGTAGCGGCCCATTTAAGGACGTTGAAAATTTTGTTTCCAGGGTCCAGAACAAGGACTTAAACAAGAAATCGCTGGAAAGCTTGGTAAAATGCGGCGCCTTGGATATTTTCGGGGAAAGAGCCGCGTTATTGGCCAACATTGAACAGCTTCTTTATTATTCCCGGGAAAGCCAGAAGGCCCGCACGACAGGCCAGGTCAGTTTGTTTGGCGGCCCGAATTCAACCGTTACTCTGCCTCCACTTCGTTTAGTGGAAACTGCGAGCGCTACGCGGGCCGAAAAGCTTATGTGGGAAAAAGAACTGCTCGGCCTGTTTATTTCCGATCACCCGTTGAGGGACTACCAGCAGAAGCTTGATTTTGAAAAAGGACTTGTGAAAATAAAAGATCTGCCGGTTAACAGGAGCAATATCCAGGTCAAAATTGGAGGCATAGTAACGAAGATTCAGAAAGTGCTTACAAAAACCGGCAAGCCGATGATTTTTTCCTGGGTTGAAGATACAAGCGCAAAAATTGAAGTTGTGGCGTTTCCGAATATTCTGGAAGCTAATCCCGAGGCCTTTAAAGAAAACAATGTTCTTGTTATCCGCGGCAAACTCAATGACCGCGACGGGATTCCAAAATTGATGTGCGATGAGGTCAGGGCGATAGCAACCGTCAGTTAGCCCCTGATTTTTATTTCGGGTGTTTCTCGCAGACAAATTATACTTCGGCAATACCTTACCCTCACTTAGTCCTCGGCTTCACTCGTCAATGAATCCGAATCAGGATTTGTTCCTGAAATTTTAGGTAACCCACAGCTGGCTCTCGCCGACGCTGCTGACCTAAAATTTCAGACAAATCCCGATTCTCTGTTCATCTCCTCGCTTACCTGCGAGGTCGTTCGGGCAAGGCATTACCTGTGCTGGAACTGTATCTGTCCAACGAAATAAAATCAGGGGCTAGTTTTTTGATTTTGAAACAAAAAAGGCCGTGGAGAAAAACTCACGGCTCGACCAATTTTATTTATTCTTTTATTTCTTTTCTGGCTCTGTCATGTAAAGCGGCGAGGCCGGCAAGGAGGGTTAATTGCTGGAGAGGAGAGTCAGTATTGTGGCAAGAAAATTTATAGCCCTGGCTGCCTCCCAAACCTGAACTGCTAGAAGGGTTTAATCC
>CAYHMZ010000032.1:0-6449 GCA_964357835.1 uncultured Candidatus Saccharibacteria bacterium | reverse complement strand
GTGCCGCCAACGGCGTCGCGCGGCCTGTATCTCACGATATTGGTAATATAAAAGTCGCTCCTTTGCCAGCCGAGCATTTCCAGCGTTGCGTTTAATAACTTGCCGGCCCGGCCCACAAACGGCTTGCCCTGTTTTTCTTCGTCAACGCCCGGCGCCTCGCCGATGATCATAATCGCCGCATCCGGCGAACCGTCATTAAATACCAAGGTTCTACCCGGATAGGCCCTTTTTATCGCGCCGAATAGAAGTTCCAGTTTTTGATTTTTGTCCATTTTTACGCTATTATACTACGAAGTACGAATTCTTACGAATATACGAATAAATCCGAAGGGGTGCGTAGTTAAGTGGTATAACGCCGTCCTGATAAGACGGAGGCCGGGGGTTCGATCCCTCCCGCACCCACCACAAGCTCACAAGTTAAGGACTTTCTCTTTTTTTCAACGGGGTTTATAATTAAAATATGCAAAAAGACCATTTAAATGTCCCGGCATCAAAACTGCCGTTGGTGGAGAAGCTTCCGCCCGAGAAGGATTGGCGGCAATCTTTCCATTGGCGGATATTCAGGATAATGGCCGAGTTTGTTGACGGCTGGCAATTTCTTGCCGACTTCAAGAGAACAGTTACTTTTTTCGGTTCGGCAAGATGCAAAGAGGGCGACAAGTGGTATAAGGAAGCAAGGCAACTCGGAAATTTGCTTGCCAAGGACGGCTTCAGTGTCATTACCGGCGGGGGACCGGGCATAATGGAGGCCGCCAACCGCGGAGCGCATGAGGCAAAGGAGGAAGCCAAGGAATCAGAAAAGAAAAAAATCGGTGATTCTATCGGACTTAACATAAAACTTTACTTTGAGCAGAGAATAAATGCTTTCGTGGACAAATCGGTCGCCTTCCATTATTTCTTCGTCAGAAAAGTAATGCTTTCTTATTATGCCCAGGCCTATGTTTACTTCCCCGGCGGGTTCGGCACTCTCGACGAGGCCTTCGAGCTTATAAACCTCGTTGAAGTGAAAAAGGTTCGTCCTGTCCCGATCATCCTTATAGGGAAGGATTATTGGGAACCACTGGAAAAATGGATTAAAGAATCCGTCTACGAAAAATACGAAGCAATAGACAAAGAAGATATGGAAATTTACAAAATCGTGGACAGCGCCGAGGAGGCATATGAGATTATAAAAAAAGCGCCGGAGAGGAAAGAGTTTTAAACCCATGGGCATAGAAAGACCGGCCCAATATGAGGTTCCCAAAGAAATGCCGCAAATACCTCGAAATCCGTGAGAAGTTTTAGGCTTAAAACCCGACACCTCACAGAAGCAGATCGAAGAGGCCTATCGCAGACTTATATCTAAATACCACCCCGACAGGAACCCGGACAATGAGTCGGCAGAGGAATGGGCCAGAGCAATAAACCGGGCCCACGATGCACTTTCAAAGGGGGCTCCTATGGGACAAGAAAGATTTGGGAGACAAGAATCGTCTGCCTCGTCAGGTTCAAGGCCCGGACAAGAGGGTTCGGCTTGGCAAAGGCGTCAAGAGACAACACAAGAAAGACCCATTCGCGCTGAAACCCGCGAGGATTTAGAAAGCTTAGTAAAGGAATATAACAAACTAGAAGAAGAAAGGGGATTATACTTTGAACACATGTTTGGACCGGCAACAGAGGAGGGCAGAAGGAGGGCGCAAAGATTAAAAAGGATTGCACCCGTAATTGTAGAGTTAGCCAAAAAACTGGGGCTAAATCTACGACAAGATCCAAGAGGGATAATTATAGAAACCCAGGCCGACTTAAAAAAGAGGGAACTAAAGAAACAACTTGAGAAAATCGATGGAGAATTAGAACGATACCAGTCGCACCGTCCCGACAATCCCATTTTAAACCTTGAGGGTCTTGTCAAATCTTTCTCTTTCTTGGGGAGAAAAATCAGAAAGGAAGAGTATGGCAGGTACAAAGATAAATTAAGGGAAGAAAAAGAAAAATTTGAAAAACTTAAAATTGAAAAATCGCATATTGAAAATTTGCTATCTCAATTAGGGCCTTGAATTTATTTGAATTTAATTGAAAATGTGGTATAAATAAAGCGCGAAAGGCGCTTTATTTATAAGGGCCATTAGCGAAATGGGTTGAAGTGCCCAATGGCACTTCAACGGGAAATTTAGCGACCCCGCCGAAGGCGGGGGAAGCGTATCTGTCTGCGGCTGTGCCGCAGGAGATAGATCAAATTTCCCAGGGACGAGCGCCCGGTTTGTCCCGATTTTCTGGAAGAAAATCGAGGATCCTCGATAAACTTTGGTGGGGACGTAGCTCAGTTGGCCAGAGCGCCGCTTTTGCACAGCGGAGGTCACGGGTTCGAATCCCGTCGTCTCCACCAAAGTTTATCGGGACATCCGAGAGGTTAGGGGTTCAAATCCCCTCTGGTCCACAAAATTAAGACGGCCATGAAGCCGTTTTAATTTTGTGGAACGAGCAAGACAACTGCTTGTCTTGCGGGAGGGGTTTGAAGACCGCAGCCATATCAAAATCGCAGTTGGCGATTTTGATGGCGAGGGGCGGCCTGCGACCGAGCTGGCGGAAACCAGCGAGAGTTGCAGGCAAATCCCCTCCGGTCCACACGGCCCGCCGTTATTTATTGTGCTGCAATGGAAGATAGGGGGGGGTTCAAACCCCCCTATGGTCAAACTTCCGGATAAATGCTAGAATTAAACCAATGAGAAACCCGTTTGAAACAACAATTGAATTAGGCAGGGAACGTCTGGCTAAAGAATCCGACGAAGAAAAGCTATTTCGGACGACTCTGGAGGCCCTAAAAGGAAAAAGTCCGGAAATCGCCGCAATTTTGGGTTTGATAAACCAGGAAGAAAGAGCCAAAATGGATCAGATTTTAAACGTGTCCGGCCTTTCGTGGAGGGATTTTGAAGTCATAGAAAAAGAACGGAAACCGGCGATTGAAAACCTATTGAGAGAATGGCTGGGAGAAGGAAACAAAGAACAAAAAAAGGAAATCGGGAAAAGACTGGCAGATGAGCTTGCCGCCTAAAGCACTCTTTGATTTTTTACGATCCGTAAAAGCGCCCCCAAGGGGGGCGCTTTTATTTAACGATTTTAGGGTTAGAATAGAGCAGGGGGAGTAAAATTAAACTTATGATTCAAAGGGGAATTGCCACTTTTGGGCTGGACTACGGAAAGTGTCCGCCGTGGCTTTTTGAGCGGATGGTTAAGCTCGGGCGGCAAATTCTAGCGGTTATAAACGAGGAATACGGGCCTGACGAGTTTATAAAACGGATTGCTGACCCGGCCTGGTTTCAATCGCTGGGCACGGTCCTTGCCTTCGACTGGAATGCAAGCGGTTTGACTACCATACTTACAGCCGCACTAAAAGAGGCCATCCGCGGAGACGAAAGAAATTTCGGTTTCTTTATCTGCGGCGGAAAAGGCAAAACGTCACTCAAAACTCCCGATGAAATACAAAACTGGGGCGAGATTTTAAGTTTACCCGAACCGCAAACCAATAATCTGGTCTACAATTCCAAAATGGCGGCAAAAGTTGATTCAAGTTTAGTTCAGGATGGTTTTCAAATTTATCACCACGCATTTTTCTTTTCCAAAAACGGAGCGTGGGCGGTGGTTCAGCAGGGGATGAACGCGGTGAACCAGTCCGCTCGCCGTTATCACTGGTATTCCAAAAATATAACCGACTTGGTGGTGGAGCCACATTCTGGCATTTCCAGCCAAACGCTGGCAAAAACGCTGAACTTAACCGCGAAGGAAAGCAAACCGACGCAGGAACTAAGCGCCCAGCTGGTCAGCGGGAATTATTCCAGTTTAATGAAAGATATCCAGATATTGCGGAAACATTACTCGGAATTTTCTCAATCATTGAAACTGCGACAAAATCAACAAACCTTAACCCTGCTCAATCTGGAAAATAGGGAATTTAAATGGCACCCGGTAGTAACGGAAAATTTCAGCAAGAGCAAATATCTGGAGAAGATTTTATACAAAGTTTGCGACGCAAAACCGGAAAATTACGAGCGGCTGGTTTCGCTTGAAGGGGTCGGGCCGAAAACCGTCAGGGCCTTAAGTTTAGTTTCGGAAGTGATTTACGGCGCCAAGCCGTCATATCAAGACCCCGCCCGTTATAGCTTCGCTCATGGCGGGAAAGATGCCACACCCTACCCAATAGACAGGCCGACTTATGATTCCACGATTTCTTTTTTTCAGAAAATAATTGATAAACTCAAAATCCCGCTTTCGGAAAAAAGAAAACTGGAAAATAGATTAGTCGGCATGGTAGATTAGGATTGTGAAGACGGCGCCGGACAGGATTTTTGAAGGCCTCAATAATAAACAGGCCGAGGCGGTAAGGGCCATAAACGGCCCGGTTTTAATATTGGCCGGCGCGGGGTCGGGGAAAACACGCGCCTTGATACACCGGATCGCCCACCTCATCGCTTCCGGTATAAAACCGGAAAATATCCTTGCCGTGACTTTCACAAATAAAGCGGCCGGGGAAATAAAGGAAAGGGTTCATAAATTACTACACACCACTAACCCCGAAAAGGCCAGTGGCCCTCGGGGCTTTACTGGCTACTCACTACAAACTAGCCCTTGGATGGGTACCTTCCACTCAATTTGCCTGAAAATTATGCGCAAAGAGGCCGAGCACGCAGGCTACGGCAGGGGCTTTGTAATTTACGACACCGATGATCAAATATCATTGCTGAAAAATATAATGCAAGACCTGGATATAGATACTAAAAAATTCAATCCCAAAGCCATGCTTGGCAAGATTTCCAAACTCAAAAGCGAGCTTATCGGCCACGAGGAACTAGCCAGCAGCGCTAAAGAATATATTGAAAAAATATTAGCCCCGATCTATAGCGGCTACCAAACCGCACTGAAACAGAATAACGCGATGGATTTCGATGATTTAATAATGGTGTGCGTGGAGCTTTTTCAAAAAAATCCTAAAATTCTGCAAAAATACCAACAGGCCTTCAAATATATTTTAGTTGACGAATATCAAGATACGAATCATTCGCAGTATGTCTGGGCGAATTTACTCGCCCAAAAACACAGGAATCTTTTTGTGATAGGGGATGACTATCAATCTATCTATCAGTTTCGCCAGGCCGACATCAGAAACATCCTTGATTTTGAAAAAGATTATCCGGAAGTAAAAATCATTATGCTCGAACAGAACTACCGCTCAACTAAAACCATACTCGCCGCGGCTAATAATATAATACTCAACAATAAAGAACAGAAGCATAAAAAACTTTGGACAGAAAACACGGAAGGCGCGAAAATCATTCTCAAAGAAAACATAGACCAGAAAAAAGAAGGCCAATTTCTGGCTGAAACGATAAGGAGCAACGTGAAACGAGGACTCCGTCCGGACCAAATTACCGTGCTGTACAGAACTCACGCCCAATCGCGTTCCATTGAGGAAGCAATGTTAAAATACGGAATACCTTATAAAATCATCGGCGGAGTCAATTTTTACCAGAGGCGCGAGATAAAAGATGTTTTGGCCTACATCAGGCTCGCGCTTAATCCGAACGACAGAGTCAGCTTAGATAGAATATATAACGTCCCGACCCGCGGCATCGGCAACACCATTTTTCAAAGGATCAAAACAATTATAAGCGAAGGAGGATTCAGTAGCTTTACGGCTCTGACTCAAAAATTAAATGCCGATTACGGATTTAACAAAAGACAGATCGATGCTCTTAAAAACTTGGGACTGCTGATCGAGGTGCTAAATAAAAGATCAAAGGAAGTTTCGGTTTCAGAACTGATAAAATCAGTCATCAAAACAATAAACTATGAGCAGTACATAAAGGACGGCAGCCATGAGGGCGAAGAAAGGTGGGAAAACGTAAAGGAAATTTTCACTGCGGCCAATAAATACGAGGGGGGGCCTGCGCCAGAAGGACTTGAAAACTTTTTGGCAGAAGTGGCCTTGATCCAAGACACCGACAAGATAAGCCAAGGGGGAAGTAATGTTAATCTGATGACCGTACATTCGGCTAAGGGCCTTGAATTCCCTGTTGTTTTTCTGGTCGGCATGGAGGAGGGCCTTTTCCCGCACGCGAGCTCGCTTATCAATCCGGCCGAGCTTGAAGAAGAAAGACGGCTGTGTTACGTCGGCATTACCAGGGCCAAACAACAGCTTTTTCTGACATATTGTCGCGAAAGGATGATGTACGGCTCTACACAATTTAATCCGCCATCGAGATTCGTCTTTGAAGTGCCGGGCCACTTAATTGATTTTCAGCCGCTGGAAAAAATTGAACATAAAAATAAATGGAGCGAATTTGACTGGGAAAAATACATCCGCTATGACAGCTGATAAAACGGTCACGACGATCAAAAATGCAAAATTCAATTAGCCAAAAGATCAAAGATGAATTAGATCAGCTGGGCATTGAACCCAAAAAATCATTGGGGCA
>CAYHMZ010000031.1:0-6494 GCA_964357835.1 uncultured Candidatus Saccharibacteria bacterium | reverse complement strand
GATTCCGGGTCCGCGGCCAGCCTTCCGATCAGGAATACTTTGTTGAGATTCATGCGGTATGTGTCTGTGAGCTTAGCCGATAGGCGTAGCGAACAGCTACACATATCAGCACCGAGCACATAACTTTTATGTTAATTTCGTTTTAGTGGTATTTCGGGAAAAGTATTTGGCAAATACTAACCGTGAGCACGTTACAAAGTTATGTGCTCGGTTGTGCATTTGTTTCCATGCTCGGCTTTTCGCCTTGCGCGTGGACAAATGTTACAACCCTTTTATTACTTCTTCTATCTCTTTTTCTATTTCTTCGGTTTTGACCTTGTCTTTTTCCTTTGTTTCTTGTTCTGTCACGGGCGCAGACGGTCTGGTCTTGGTCATTGCCGGTTCTTGCGCCCTCATTCTCATGCGTCCCGCTCTGGGTTCGCCCAGAGTTCTTAAAGCGCCGGTGTCTTTCTTCAAAAGTAGAAATCGCAAAACATCATTCTGGAGTTTTATCTGGGCATTTATTTTTTCAACCGCTTCGGCCGGCGCCTTGAATTCAAGCACTCCCAGATAGCTATACTGCTTGTGGCGTATCGGATAGGACAGATGGGAATGCCTTGGTTCTTTGGAGATCAGCACAGAGCCGTTATTTTGAGTTATTAGATTAACGAGTTCCTGCGCGCGCGCCTTAACATCAGCCTCTTCAAGCTCGGGAATTAAATGATATGCAAGCTCGTATACTTTTAGCTCAGTTTCGTCCGCCATTGGTTAGGAGTAGATTAGCAAAATCGCTGTTTCTAGTCAACCCCCACACCCATTGGAGCTAGAGCAATATTTGACCAACAGCCAAAAGACGCAGTCGCCTAACGGCTCTAGCCGGGGATTACATAAAACTCCGAGCCCAATGGGTGTGGGGGTCAAGCCCTTGCACGCATAGCTTTAATTTGGTATAAGTAGAAAATAATGGATCCCGTTAGAAGTAGTCCTAGCGGGTTCACGAATCAAAGTTAATATTTAATAAAAGTAATATAGCGACCGTAAGTCTGACTTATGTGTCACTATTACTACTTCTAACGGGATGGATTTCAAGCAGTTGAAAAGGTTGGCCAAAAAGCTGGGTGGGATTTTAGTTTTGGACGGAAACGAACCGGAATTTGTTATTTTGCCCTATGACCAGTACGAAAAAGAAAACGATATGCCGGATGACTCGGGAGAGAATGCAAAGGGGCCGGATGAGGAGGAGAAAACCATAGAAAAATTAAATCAGGAAATACTGGCGCTTAAGGAAGAGATACGCCAAAAAGAATCGGCTGAACTTGTTGAAAATACCGGGGAAGAGGAGCCGACAGCCGAGGTTATTGACCTTGAATAAACTTTAGATTATAATGATTTTACTATTAAAGAGCATTAGGCGCTAGGTTTTGGGTGCTAGGTTGTTTGATCTAGAACCCATAACCTAACACCTATAATCCAGTTTTAATATGGCAGGGAAATTTGAAAGGACAAAACCGCACTTAAATATCGGTACGATCGGTCACGTTGACCACGGCAAAACGACTTTAACGGCGGCCATTTTACGCACGCTGGATTTGTTAAAAGGCGAAGGCTATACGGCCCGCGTTGAGGGGGTCGGCCAGATAGATAATGCGCCGGAAGAAAAAGCCCGCGGTATTACCATTGCCATTCACCACTCTGAATACGAAACGCCGAAGCGTCACTATGCCCACATTGATTGCCCGGGTCATGCTGACTACATTAAAAATATGGTTACGGGTGCCGCTCAAATGGATGGCGCTATTTTAGTCGTTGCGGCTACGGATGGCCCGATGCCCCAAACACGCGAACACATTTTACTTGCCCGTCAGGTTGGCGTACCCGCGATCATTGTGTTTTTGAATAAAGTTGACCAAGTGGACGATCCCGAACTGGTGGATCTGGTTGAAGCCGAAGTCCGCGAACTTTTGAATAAATACCAATTTCCTGGAGATAAAACTCCAATCATCCGCGGTTCCGCCCTGAAGGCGCTGGAGGCCTCGTCAAAAGATGACGAAGCTATGAAGCCGATCAAAGAATTAGTTGATATCCTGGATTCTTACATTCCCGATCCGGTTCGTGAAACCGATAAGCCGTTCCTTATGCCTATAGAAGATATATTCTCAATTGAAGGACGGGGTACGGTTGTAACGGGACGCATTGAGAAGGGCGAAATCAAGCTTAACGAGGAAGTTGAAGTCGTAGGCCTTAAGCCGACCCAGAAGACGGTTATTACCGGCATAGAAATGTTTAACAAACAACTTGATGAAGGACAGGCTGGCGATAATGCCGGCATACTTTTGCGGGGACTCAAGAAAGAAGACGTTTCGCGCGGACAGGTGCTTGCCAAACCCGGCTCCATCACGCCGCACACGGATTTTGAAGCGGAAATCTTAGTTCTGTCAAAAGAGGAAGGTGGAAGGCATACCCCGTTCTTCAAGGGTTACAAGCCGCAGTTTTACTTTAGAACTACAGACGTAACCGGCGAAGTATTTTTACCCGAGGGGACAGAGATGGTAATGCCCGGAGACACAGTTAATCTAAAGGTAAAACTTATTGCGCCGATTGCCATGCAAGAAAAGCAGCGCTTTGCCATTCGTGAGGGAGGTAAAACAGTAGGGGCGGGCGTCGTAACAAAAGTTATAGCGTAATCATAAAAGATAAGCCCCGACCGCAGCGGTCGGGGCTTATCAGTCCCCTAGAACATTTTGTAAACAAAATGTTCGGGCGACCCCCGATTTGCGAAGCAAATCTAGGGTTTAGCCCAGCTCTTTCTAACAAATGCCAACCAAAAAGGAAAAAACGGTAGAAGCAAGCCAGCGCATAAGGATAAAACTGAAGGCCTACGATAATAAAATTATTGACAAATCTGCTAAGCAGATCGTTGAGACCATTGAGCGAAACGGCGGAGAGGTAGTGGGGCCCGTACCTCTACCCACGGCCATTCATAAGTACACCGTCAACCGCTCGGCTTTCATAGACAAGAATTCGCGGGAACAGTTTGAGATGCGCGTTCACAAGCGGCTGATTGATATTACAAATCCAAGTTCAAAGATTATTGATTCTTTGATGAATCTTAATTTACCGGCAGGCGTGGACATAGAGCTTAAGATGTAAATCTTAAGTTCTGTATTTGCTCAAGCAAGGTTTGCTGTTATGGAAGGAGAAAAAATACCTAAGGATACAAGTTCGGCCTTGAAAAGAGCCAAAGAGATTAAGGTTCTGGCAGGGAAAAAGCTGGAAGAAGCGGCCGAGGAGTTGCGGGCAATGATTCAGTTTCCCGGCCTAGAAGAAGAAGTCGCAAAGAAAAAAGATAGGATGCTTAAACTTTATCAGGATGCTGAACAGACCTGGGAGGGCAAAAAATATGCTGATGTAATGAAGAAGGCCTTTGAAGAATTAGAAAGAAAATCCTCCGTCCAAATTGCTGATGCTAATTGGTGCAGAGAAAAAATCGATGATTTTGTTAGATTTTTAGAAGTTAAATTCAGCCCGCGGCTCGTAGAGCATGATTACAGACATAACGAGCATGTAGCGCCAGCACGATTTTATTTGCTTATAAAAGGAACCAGTTTTGTTTTTACTTTAAGACTTGGAGATTGGCCCCAAACCATTACACTAAAGAGAGCAGACAGAGCTTTTATAAGCACCCTGGTCGAACCAGAAAAGCCGGGCGGGAAGAATTAGTAGCCCTCCAAACGTTGAGGGCGTTGAGGATGCCAAATGTCGTTGCCGTTTACCCAGCCCCATATGATGGAGCTGGGCTAGGCGACGACGACATTTGTTACTCTAGCTCTGTGCGAGTAGCAAAATTAATCAAATAAATGGTTTTAACTTTTAGTAAAACCTGATTTGTATTTCAAGATCCAGCTGTCTTTAATTGCCCAGCTGAATCTGGGCTTTATCGTATAAAAATGGCTTTTATTCTGGGTAAAAAAATCGGGATGACGAGGATTTTCAGTGAAGACGGTGAGGTTATCCCGGTAACCGTAGTTGAAGCTGGCCCGATTACCGTGGCCCAGATCAGGACCGAAGAGAAAGACGGCTATAAAGCGGTGCAAGTTGGATACGGAAAAGAAAAAAAGCCGAACAAACCGAAGGCGGGCCACCTGAAGGATTTAGAAAGCTTGAAATATTTGAAGGAATTTAAACCGAAAGCTGATAGCCGAGAGCAGGAAGTTGCATTAGCAAGAGGCGACAAGTTGGACGTTTTGGCTTTCAATACCGGAGATATCGTAAAAGTAAGCGGAATTACCAAAGGCAAAGGATTTCAAGGGGTGGTTAAGAGGCATGGGTTTCACGGAATGCCGGCAAGCCACGGCCATCACCATGTTCTGCGGCACGGCGGTTCAATCGGCCAGAGATTTCCCCAGCACACCTTGAAAGGTATGAGAATGGCGGGACGGATGGGCGGCGAGAGGCAGACAACCAGAGGATTGGAGATAGTATCAATTGATAAGGAAAACAATCTGATAATGATAAAAGGCGCAGTGCCCGGAAGAAAGGGGACGTTGTTGGAAATAGTTTCAATGTAAACCGATGCTAATTTACGAATTTATGCGAATGATACGAATAAAATTCATTCGCAACATTCGCATGGTCATTTGCATTATTCGCATCGCTTTGTTATGAAGACCGAATTATACAATCAAAATGCGGAAGTTATCGGAGAGGCCGAATTGCCGGACGGGATTTTTGGCGTGAAAATGAACCCCGATTTGGTGCATCAGGCAATAGTGGCGCAGATGGCAAATTCAAGGCAGGTAATCGCCCATACGAAGGGCCGCGGCGAGGTGCGCGGCGGCGGCAAAAAACCGTGGCGGCAGAAAGGCACAGGACGGGCAAGGCACGCCTCCATCAGGTCGCCCATTTGGAAGGGCGGCGGCGTGGCATTCGGTCCGACTAAGGAAAGGAATTTTGAAAAAAAGATAAACAAGAAGACGAAACGGAAGGCGTTGTTCATGGCGTTATCTTCCAAAGTTCAGGATAAAGAATTGATGCTGTTGGACAGTTTGAAATTGAACGCACCCAAAACCAAAGAGGCGTTGGGCGTAATTAACGGCTTGTCCGGCAAGATGACCGGCTATAAAAACACAAAGAAGAAAAGAGATTCTATTTTGTTTGTTATGCCAGAGAAGGACAAAATGATTTTGCAGGCCGTGGGTAATCTTCCGTTTATGGAGACGACAGACGCAAAAAGTTTGAATGTAAAAGATCTATTGGAGAAAAAGTATTTAATTTTATTAAAGGATGCAGTGCCGATTATTGAGAAAACGTACAAACTTTAATTTTTTATCATGGGATTATTCAGCAGAAAGAAAAAAGAAGAGAAAAAACCAAAGCCGGAAGAAACGGCCAATGGGGCTGTGCCTGTCGGCGAGGGAGAAATCGCTCCGCCAGCTGGCGGACCGTCGTCGGTAAAACTTCCAAAAGGGGAAGACGCCCATTCATATCAGATAATTTTGAGGCCGATGATCACGGAAAAAGGCGGGCTCTTGGAAGGATACGGCCAGTATCTTTTCAGGGTGGCAAAAGGCGTGAACAAGGTTGAGATAAAAAAGGCCGTAGAGAAGTTGTATAAGGTCAGGGTTGATAGGGTCAATGTGACAAGCATGCCGTCTAAATTCAGGCGGGTCGGAGAGCATGAGGGCAAGAAATCGGGATTCAAAAAGGCAATCGTTACCCTGAAGAAAGGAGACAAAATTGAAATAGCAAAATAGAACTATGGCGAGAACATACAAACCGACAACTCCGGGCAGAAGGCAGATGATGGGATATGATTTCTCAAATTTGTCTAAAATAGAGCCGTTGAAGAAACTGATGGCGGGTTTTAAGCGCGACAAAGGCAGGAACAATCAAGGCAGAATTACCACGCGCCATCGCGGTGGCGGAGCCAAGAGGTTGTATCGGCTGATTGATTTCAAGCAGGAAAAAATGAATGTGCCGGCAAAAGTCTTTTCCATAGAGTATGATCCCAACCGCACGGTAAGAATTGCGAGATTGCATTATGCCGACGGGGAAAAAAGATACATTTTGGCTCCGGAGGACCTGAAAGTCGGGGACGAAATCATCGTTTCGGAAAGGACCAAACTTGAGCCGGGCAACAGGATGAAATTGAAAAACATTCCGCAGGGAACCGTGATACACAATATTGAATTGCATCCGGGACGCGGCGGCCAAGTCGTGAAATCCGCCGGCTCCAGCGCCACCGTTTTGGCGCACGAAGGGGAATATGTTCAGATCGTTCTGCCGTCATCGGAAGTCCGCAGATTCCATGGAAATGTAATGGCGTCCATCGGTCAGCTT
Organism: uncultured Candidatus Saccharibacteria bacterium; assembly: GCA_964357835.1. GTDB lineage: Bacteria > Patescibacteriota > Minisyncoccia > 2-02-FULL-40-12 > IGHO2-01-FULL-4-A > CAIUCV01. The sequence continues at coordinate 176 of CAYHMZ010000031.1, read as the reverse complement.
TCTAATCAAGAGCATAGTTCAATCAAAATCGGGAAGGCGGGGCGAAATCGCCACCTCGGGTGGCGTCCGGCGGTTCGAGGCACGGCGATGAATCCGGTGGACCATCCGCATGGGGGAGGAGAGGGAAGACAGGGAATCGGCTTAAAATATCCGAAGACGCCGTGGGGGAAACACGC
>CAYHMZ010000030.1:0-6564 GCA_964357835.1 uncultured Candidatus Saccharibacteria bacterium | reverse complement strand
TGACGGGCTGGGTTTATGGCAATCAAGACGATAGTCGCCAAAATGGCAATAATGCCGATAACGACCAAAATCTCAATTAAAGTGAACCCCGCCTGTCCTTTTGATAATTTTTGTTTTTTCATATAAAATTGGCTGTTTTTATATTTAAATCGACCTTTGGGGAAAGCATACAATAATCCCCTATTTTTTGCAATAGTCCGGCTTGTTTTAAAATTTGGGCATCTCTTCCCACGAGACAACTGATAAATCAGAACTATTCGCGATAATTTTCAGATTCGTATGTGATTTCTGGACGATGGCCTTGACTTTAATGGTTTTTTGACTCCCCGCAGTATCAACAGAAATAATTGTGCATTTGTCCGAACCGATAGAGATATCTTCATTCACTGGGTTAGGGCTGGGGCTTGGATAATTTGGGTTTTGGGCGATTTTGAGAAGCGCGGTGTCCGCGCAGGCCTCCGCCAGACTAACGCTCTTTTCTTTATACTCCGCATATAAAATATCGAACCTGCTGAAAAAACCGGAAAAGCTCAATGCGAAAGTAACCGCCATCAAAAGGACGGAAATTATGACAACCGATATTAAAACTATGAAGCCATCGGAATTATTTGTCATTGCCTTAAGTATTTTAGAGTTTCAAATTCTTGGCCATTTATTTTAAAACTGGTTTTTATGGCATCGGGCCGGCCGGCTTCTGTAATTTTTTGGAACGATAAGCTGGCAACCGCAATGTTAATGCTGTTTAAAATAATCGGCGCGTTGGTTCCTCTAGCTATCCGCAAATTGCCGCCGTTCAAATCAAAGACTATCGGATTGCCGCCGGGCGGCGGGGTGGTTTTGTAAACTGTAAGATTCTGGGGAATCGTAACGGAAACGTTTGAGGCTCCGGTCAGCGCCCAGTTGATTTTGCGCAACAGAAAATTCGCCTCATCGTTCACGACTATCCGGGCGTTGGCGGCATTACTGCTTTGGATTATCTGATAAACCGCTCCGAGCGAACCTCCGATCATAACGAAAAATAGAGCGACATAAATCAGGGTTTCAATAAGGGTAAAACCAGTATTTGTTTTGCGTTTTACTTTCATCTCGGTCAATGAAATCAGTTGCAAACACGCGACGGCTGACTGATAACATTATCATGAATAATTCTTAAAGCATTGTTGCTTTGGTTGGAAAGATAAATAAAATTGGATTCAAAATCAATCCCGCTTGATTTCTCCGAATAATTGTAACAGCTCCATAGTTGCGGGCTCCCGGGATTAGAGACATTTAATACCTTAAACCCGGAATTTGAATCGGAAGTTGCGAGGAAAACAAACTTTCCGCTTGCTTTTATTCCGGTAACGGCGGTATTGGGATTGAGGCCGAGCAATTTTGATCCCACCGGACTGATTGCCGCAGGATTACTAATATCCAAAATCCAAAAATCCGGGTTAGACGGGTTTCCCCTTTCCCGGCCAACGTATAATTTGCTGCCCAAAAGGTATAAACTGGTCGCATCATAATTTCCCGGCAGGTTGTATTTCATCCCCGTTATATCCGGATGCGTCATACTAGCCGGATTGCTGATGTCTATTACCATTACCTCACCGGTGTCATCGGAGGTCGCAAGATAGGCAAGGGTGCCCTTCACGTAAATAGCGTTTACATTATGATTAAGCTCAATGCTTCCCAAATGAATGGGATTATCGGGCAAAGAAACATCAAAAACATGAAATTCACCACCGCCGGTTCTGTGGGTCCCGATATATAATCTGTTTTGGTAATAAAACAAACTCCTGCCCTGGGGGCAAGAATAAGGACAGGAACCGCTGACTCCCGGCAGAGAACGAGATGCTGAATTTACAAAAAGAGGGTTATAGATATCGGTTACGTCAATTACCAATAGCTGGTTATACGGCGCGGTTTCTCGATTATTTATCACAAAGGCATAGTCTTTTCCGCTAGGTCCTATGTTTTTCACAACATCCACGGCATTAAGTCCTTCGTCTGTAATATCGAGGCGCGAAATTATGGGAGGCGGAGAGCAGGGAGAGGAACAGGCATTCCTGGCATCTATTATGAAAAAATCGGGCCAACTACCGGGGCCGGGGCCAACTCCAGCGGAGAGAAAAACAATTTTATTCACCGCGTCAATTCCGGTTGCCTGATTGCCAGACGGCTCGGCATCGGTATCTGCCAGCGTATCCGGATACAGCCAATCGGATCCCGGGCCGCCTATGCCACAGTCACCGCCGATGGCGAGCGCTTCCGCCACATCGGAAAGATAGGTCGCAAACTCAACTTTCTGCGGTCGGCCTTCTATAGCCCAGTTCACCCTGCTAGTTGCTTCCTTCTCGCAAGGGTTCAAATCCAAAACCGAAAGCGTTTTTGAATAAATATCATCGCTTAAAGAAGAAAGTGTGACTACTCCGTCAAAATCTGCGCTGATGCTGGCCCGTGCATTTTCAAGCAGAGCTTGCGCTTTGTATAGCGCCTCTTGATTGGTCTGGGCGTCAGTGGTTATTGACTGCCCGCCGAAAACAACCGAGATAACGGCCGAGATGCTGATTACTAAAACAGCGAGAGCAACTAAAATTTCAACTGCGCTCTGCCCTTTTTGATATTTGAATTTTTTATTACCAATCAATTCCGCCTTCATTGTTTATTGAAATTGAGGCCGTTCGGCCTTGGCCGCTTAAAACAATATTGCCAGTTACGGAGTCGCCGGTCAACTGTTCAAAAACTATCTCCGAAAGCCCGCTTCTTGCTATTACCGGACTTGCCGGTATGGTTTCGTCAAGTGAACCGACCCGCGTACCGAATGTAAGGTGGCCGGGACCAGGGCTGGGGCGGGGCCCCTGAAAAATCGTGTAGCTTGAAGTGGCAATTCGCACGCCGTGTTCATATTCGTTAATGTTGCTCAAGGCTCGCGTTCGTGCTTTGTGCAAAACACTCACTAGAATTTTTTGCTCTGAGCGAAATGCATAGCTCCGGTAAAAATCCATGCTCAAAAATATACCCAAGCTCATAATAAGCAAAAGTATGCCCAAGGCAACAAGTATTTCCACCACCGTAAATCCGAGCTGGTCATATTTTATCGTCTTGCGAAGACGATAGATTCGAAGACGATAGATTGGCGCGTTATCTCGGTGTGAGGTTTTGAGTGATTCCATAAATCGGGGTAATGATGGAAACGGCTATGAAGCCGACGATTATCCCCATAAAGACCATAAGCATCGGCTCCAGAACCGTCGTCAGGTTTTTGGTGAGCTCGTCAACTTCAATCTCGTACATATCGGAAAGATACATAAGGGCTTCCTCCAGATTGCCCGCCGCCTCGCCGACGGCGATCATCTGAATAAGTATGGGAGGAAAAAGGTTGGGACGTTTTTCCATGTGAGTCGTCATTTTTTCCCCTTTGGCCACTTTTTCGGCTATCGCCTTCAGTTCTTTCCTGTAAACCAAATTGGACGAAGTGTCAGCGGCGATGGTGAACGCCCTGATAATTCTGATATCGCTTTTAAGCAAAATCCCCAGCGTCCGGCAGGTGTTCGCCAGATGATAATTCATGGAAAGCGCGCCCAAAAGCGGAACTTTCATCATCGCCTGATGGACGAAAAAACGGACGGGTTTCATCCTCAAAAGTAAAATCACCAGAATAATTAAAGCAACGATGCCAAGAAGGAGGAAAATCCCATAACGGCCGAGAAAATCGCTGGTAAAAATCAGAGCTCTGGTGGTAATCGGCAGTTTGACGTTCAAACTCTGGAAAATAGGCAAAATCTTTGGAAATATAAAAATAGTCAGCATTCCCGCGATGCCGAGAGTGGCGATTATGATAAAAATGGGGTAGACCATCGCGCCAAAAACCTTGCGGCGCAGGGCCTGTTTTTTCTTCATCTCATCGGCGAGATAGTTCAGATTAGCATCAAGAGTGCCGCTTTCCTCGCCGATGCGGATGAGGTTTATGGCAAATTGGTCAAAAGTGCGTTTGAACTTGGCTAAACTGGTGGACAAAAACTGGCCGCTTGAAACATCCGCGATTATCCGGTCAAAAATTTTCTTCTTGGGCCCAGATTTCGTCTGCTTCTGGAGTATTCTCAAACTTTCCAGAATCGGAACTCCGGCCTTGACCAAAAAGGCCAATCTCTTGGCAAAAATCGTTTTCTCTTTGACCGATAAACTGCTGAAAAACCTGCTCATTTGAAAAACCTACTCATTAATTACCCTTAAAACTTCTTCAATGGTCGTAATGCCCGCTTTGGCTTTTTGCAGGCCGTCTTCAATCATCGTCGTCATTCCGTTGGCGACGGCGATTTGCTTGATTTCTCTCGCCGACGCTTTCCTCAAAAAGGCGTCTCTGATCTGGCTGTCAACCACAAGCACCTCATATATGCCTATACGGCCGCGGTATCCGCTCTTGCCGCATTTACCGCAACCTTCGCCATGATAAAAAGTGGAATCGCCGTTGCCCCAAGGCCCGTTCGGCAAAATATCGGACAAGCTCTTGCGCTCGCTTTCGGAAATAACTTTATCTTTTTTGCAGGACAGGCAGATTTTTCTCACCAGACGCTGGGCTATCGCCAGATTAACGGTAGAAGCGATCAGATACGGCTCTATCTTCATATCCAACAACCTCGGCAAAGTAGTAGCGGCGTCGTTGGTGTGCAAAGTGGAAAGAAGCAGGTGACCGGTCAGCGAGGTGTTCACCGCCAGAGCCGCCGTTTCCGAATCCCGTATTTCACCGACCATTATGATATTCGGGTCCTGCCGGAGGATTGAGCGCAATCCGTTAGCAAAAGTCAGGCCGGTGCGGGGATTGGCTTGGATTTGAACAATGTCCTCAATAGCATACTCTATCGGCTCTTCTATTGTGATTATGGAAACCTCTTTGGTATTCAAAATTTTGATGATGGTGTAAAGAGAGGTCGTTTTGCCCGAACCGGTCGGGCCGGTGGCCAAAATCATTCCGAAGGGCCGTTTTATGGCTTGCAGGATTTTCTGTTCATCGGAAACGTTCAGACCAAGCATCCCTAGAGTAAACTGCTCCGATTTGTCCGACAGCAATCTCAAAACGGCGTTTTCGCCGTAGTAGGTTGGGATAATTGAAACCCTGATGTCTATCGGGTCGCTGTCGGCGACTAAATGCCTGAACCTGCCGTCTTGGGCCGTTTGGTGTTCGTCAGTCCGCAAACCGGTGAGAACTTTAATTCTGCCTATGATCTCCGAGTGAGTCTCCTTGGGAAAAGTGAACGAATCTTTAAGAACTCCGTCCACCCTCAACCTAATGCGGACCGATTTTTCATTCGGTTCTATGTGGATGTCCGAAGCCCGCAGGCCGTGAGCGCACTCTATCAAAGAGTCAACTAAGCTGATTATTGAAAGCTCCAGCCCGCGCGCCAGTTCTTTTTTTACTTTTGTCTCGTGCATAATTGAAAATATTATAACGCTTTGCCTACCATTAGGCAACGGGTGTGATTATTTTGTCAATTCGGCCACCACCACCAATCTCTGTTTTGTTGAAAAAAGCGGCGTGCAGGTGATCAAAGTAACTCGCGGAGACGCGGTGGGGTTAAGCACCGAGATTTCGGTCGGCTTAACTATTTTAACTTCGCTTATTTCGTAATTGTAGGTCTTGCCGTTCCAGCTGATAGTGAACTTATCGCCGACGGCGACTTTATCAAGATTAAAAAAAGTATTTTTCATCGGGGGCTTATAAAGCCAGCGATGGCCGAAAATCACCGTATTGCCCCCGGCGTCGGGCGTTGAGTTGCCGGAATACATCCAGCCGCCTTTTGAAAGCGCCTTCTCGCTGTTGCTTAAGAAAAGCGGCATATCAATGCCGGCGCTTTCTATAATTAAACGGTTTTGCGCCCCAACTAAATCCCGGCTTGAACTTGCCGCTAAGGCCGAGGCCTCCATCTCGCTTCTGCCAAGTTGCACCAACGGGTTGGCCCCCTGCGAAATGCTCGCGCCCCAGAACGGGTAAGTCGCTCCGGCTATGCCGATTATAATCAAAACCAGCCCGATTATTTTATATGTTCGGTTTACGCGCGCGTATAATCTTTCTATTTTAAATCCTAATCCCATTATAACAAGTTATACCAAGTATACCGAGGGCCGCCCAGTATACCGAGGGCCGCCCTTGCCAATTACGGTAGAGCGCAACAAACAAAAGGGGCGTTAGCCCCTTTTGTTTTTAATTCCGATTATCTGATTTTCTTTAGAACTTTTTGAGGCAGAGCTTCATATCCCACCAATATCATCAGGACACCGGTAAGGAATATTGACGCGAATAATGACATCAGTATTCTATCAAACATTGATGCTCCGGTTGCCGGTAATACGGTCATGACGCCTTTTACTGCCGGCTCTGGCGTTGCTTCAGTATACGCTCCGGCAATTTGAGGCGTTGGGGTTGGAGTAGGAGTTGGGGTTGGAACCCAACCGCCACCGCCTCCTCCGCCGCCTCCACCGCCGCCACTAACAGGCGTTGGAGTAGGAGTTGGAGTAGGTGTTGGAGTTGGAGTAGGTGTTGGAGTAGGTGTTGGAGTAGGTGTTGGTGTAGGTGTAGGGGTAGGG
>CAYHMZ010000029.1:4717-6673 GCA_964357835.1 uncultured Candidatus Saccharibacteria bacterium | reverse complement strand
CCGGGCGAAGAACGCGAAACAACTCCGGCCAGATTTAGCTGGCCGAAAGCCCGGTTAACATTATCGTCCAAATACCGCTTGCCCGCCGCGATAATTTCCTGCGAGTGGATAGGCGAGGAATAAGGAGCATAAATTATATCCGTGTATTTGTTTTTTGACTTTTCCGGCAGGCCGACGATGTAAGTGCTTGGGAAGAGATACTTATTCGCCACAATTATTAAATCGGGTCTGTTTTTTACCTCATAAAACGTATTGAAACTATTCCACCACTTAACCCGAATAATTATATCGTCTTGCGATGACGTAAGATTGATAACCCCGGTTTTTTTATAGTCCTTTATTTCCTGCTCTTTCACCCAAATCCTTTTTTCAAAAACCTCCCCGTTCTTCGTGTTCAAAATTGCCAAAGCAATCTGCTTTCTTACCAGATCGCCTGACGGCTTTTTGTTTTTTGTTTCGTAAATTAACGGCGGCGAAGATTTCAAAAGCGAAATTCCCTCCCGTATTTTTCCTGCCATATCAATAAGAGGAAGCGGGGAAATAACGGAGTTGTTCTTAATTTCAATTTCTTTGCCGGAAATAAAACCGGCCCGCATGGGTACAATTAAAAAAAATGCGAGTACGCAGCTTAAAAACAATAATTTTAGACGGAAAATTTTCAATCGTATATTAGAGACTTTGTTCAATTATCGCCGCTTTGTTTTGCACCGTATTGGCGTAAGAGTTGCATTGCGCCGTTTTACAGCTTGCCTTGCCGCTGTAATATGCCTTTGAAGCGGCGACCTCTGCGGTTCTGGTTTTGGCAGTCGCGCCGGCATTCGCAAGCTTTACCGCCGCGGCCATGAACGCATCCTCAATGTTCCAGGGGCTTGCCGTCGGTCTGCCGACAAGCTGGGCAACTTTATCCGCATACCCCACCCACGTTGAAGGAATGAATTGGGCCGGCCCCATCGCGCCGCCATAACCGAATTGCCTGCCGTTCACATACTGCGGGCAAGAAACCGGCGTTGTGTCTATGTTCAGCCCCAGGGCCGATGTTACGGCCGCAAACGGTTCAAAATCCCGTGAGTGCATAATAACACGCCAGCTTTTTTCCGGAGGATCCCCGGCACGATTGCATCTGCCGACGTTGACTCCCATCTTGGATTCAACTTCAAGCACGGCGATAAGAAAGGCCGGCCTGATTCCGGCACGGATCGCCGCTAATTGCCCGAATTTAATCGCTTCTTCAACCGTAACGCCGTTCTGTATCAAATAGGAAACCTGTTCGCGTATGCGCGCGATGTCTTGCTGGTTCTGCTTAACTAATTGCTGAAATTTGGCCTCTTGGCCTTTTGTTTCTTTCAAAAGGCCGTCTTTTTGTTTTTTGGCCTGGTTTAGGTCGGCTCTTTCAGATTCCTGGAGACTTTTTAATTGTCCCAGCTCTGATTTTTTTTCTTGCAAATTTGATTCCTTTTGTTCAAGATCGGCTCTTAAGTTTTTTATGCTGACGATGGTGGCCCGCAAATTATCCTGAACGTCCCCCAGATTTTTAAGATTGTTGAAAAAGTCCGAAAGTTTTGCGTTGCTTAAAAGCACGCGAGTCAGATTTTCCTTATCAAGCTCGTACAAAATGCGTACATATTTTGCCAATACCTCCTTGTGGAGTCCGAGTTCGTCTGTGGCGGTCTGAATTCCTTTTTGAGTATCCTGTATTTCAAAATTTGTCTGATCAATGGCGATGCCCAAGCTTTTGATCTCAAGTTGAATTTTGTTGACTTGAGCGTTCAATCTGCTTATCTCCGCCGACAACGTCCTCGCTTTTGCGCTGTTCTCATCTATCTGTTGCTGATACGCGTCGATTTGCTTCTGGATCTCTTCTATCTGCCTGTTGCGGGTGTCAATTTCTTCCTGCGTAGTCGCTCCAATAGAAAAAATGGGCCAAATTAAGGCAGAAACGATGAAAAATATAATGGC
>CAYHMZ010000029.1:0-4617 GCA_964357835.1 uncultured Candidatus Saccharibacteria bacterium | reverse complement strand
TTATTTTAGGCAGTCCGGCCCAAAAAATCAAACAAACGGATTTTGTTTTTAACTTGTGAGATGATAACCTGATATCTATATGATCGGCAGAATCAAAGCCCTCCTTTTCGGTTCTATTTTCCGCCGCGGAGCAACGCTTTTAACCCTTCTGACGCTGGGCAGTTATGTGCTGGGGCTTGTGCGCGATATCGCATTCGCCCGTTTTTTTGGCGCTTCCCGTCTGCTTGATATTTATAATTCGGCCTTCATAATCCCCGACCTCCTGCTAAATATTTTTGTGGCCGGCGCGCTGACCGCGGCTTTTGTGCCGGTGTTCAGCCATCTTTTCGCCACCGGGGAGAAACAGGAGGCGGAAAAAGTCGCCACTACGGCGCTTTTTGCCGCTCCGCTGACCATTTTAGTTCTTGGTGTCCCGATTTTTATTTTTATGCCTTACTTGGCCTCTCTGGTGGCTCCCGGGTTCAACGGCCAGGAAAAAAACCTGCTCGTGTTAATGAGCCGTTTGATGCTGCTTTCACCAATAATCTTTGCGATATCAAACACCCTCGGCAATATTTTAATATCCGTTGAAAAATTCGGCGCTTATGGCCTGTCGCCGATACTGTATAATCTCGGCATCATCGCGGGCATTCCTTTAACAAAAGTCTTCGGGCCGGCGGGATTGATTATCGGGGTTATCGCCGGCGCGTTGCTGCATTTGGCGATACGCTCCATCGGTCTGATGAAGAGCCATCTTAGTTTAAGGTTCCCCGTGAATTTTCGTAATCCTAATTTTCTCAAGATACCCAAGCTCATGCTTCCTCGCATGGCTGGCCAGCCGATAGAACAGATCGCTTTCTTTATTTTTAACAACATGGCTTCCACTCTTGTTGCCGGTTCCATCGCCGTATTGAGCTTCGCCCGCAACTTTCAAAGCGTTCCCGTAAGCTTGTTCGGTATTTCTTTTTCAACGGTCATTTTTGCTTCGTTGTCCCGCAAGGCGGCGCTGGGCGACCGCGGCGGGTTCTTATATCACCTCAAGGAAGCCGCCGTTATTTTGGCTGTTATGTCGGGACTTTCAGCGCTGGTTTTTTTATTTTTCGGAGAAAATATAGTCCGTATATTTTTAGGCGGCGGCCGGTTCACGGAACAAGACGTTATCCGGACGGGTAAACTGCTGTCCATATTTGCTCTGGCCATACCCGCCGAAAGTTTTATGCATCTTATCGCCCGCTCTTTTTATGCCCTTAAAGACACATGGACTCCGCTTTTCGTAACCTTGCCCGGATTGGCCGTTATCGCCGTTTTCGCCAAAAAATTGCTCCCGCTGATGTCATTGAACGCTTTGCCATTCAGCTTTTTTATCGTGCTCACGACCGAAGTCGTTATCCTGACCTTAATACTTCTAAAAAAACTCCGCAGATTGTAAAGTTGCGTCGCAAATACGACAACTTAATACGGAGCGGTTTTTAACGGAACCGGTCCGCCGTTTCTATTTTTATAAAACGCGGGGTCTATTTTTTTTGAGAAACACGTTCTTTCCGCTTTATGCCCCCAGTCCTGCTGTATAGAATCGTAATAATTTGCCTCTACGGGCATAACTTCTCCTCGCGTCCAATATTTATTTTCAGTTTTAAACGCGGCGCACAGCGAAAACTCAAGATTGCCCGCAACAATGTATTCATACGCGTTGCCCGTCTGAGGATCGCGCGGAATCGTACCGCCCAGCACCCCACCCCTTAAGTCGTCTAAGCTTTTCGGCAGAACATCTTTGGCGATCCAGTAATTGATGACGCCGTTTTGCAACGTCTGAAGATCGCTTACGCGGCGGTCGTCAAATCTCCGGTCCCGCTGGGTGGCCGGGCCGCCGATCACAAAAAATCCGCCTGCAATTAACGCCAAAACGACAATTGCCGAGATCCACGCGGCGATTTTGGGAACAAGTGATTTTTTCGGCTCGCTCTTTTTCAAATCCCAGATGTGATAACCGAAAACGGCGGCGGCGGCAATCATAACGGCGAGGATTTTCAGCAAAAATCTCATAGTCAATTCCCCGCCCCAGAAATTATAAATCAGAATTATCAGGTCTACGATTATCGTAACGGCCGACAAGAACAAGGTGAAATACAGAAGCCATCTCCTTATGCGCAACTGCTTTTTCTCGCTGTCAGCGGCGAACTCCTTACCCAAAAGCCAGGAGACAACCAAATAAACCGGAAAAACCACAAGCAGTGCGGAACCCGCGCGGCGGATAGTATCCAGTATGGAGGTGTAATAAAAATTGAGGGGATCGGGGAACAGCACGTTTACGTACTGGAATATCAGGGCAATAAAACTGACTATGCTCGCATAAAGAGCCGCCACCGATAAGAGATTTATGAAAACGTCTTTCGGCAAACTTTTTTTGATTATTGTAGCCATATTTTTTTAAATTTACCGTTATTTTATTTTACCGATTTTTTAAAATTTTCTAATACGGCGATGTCTTCCGGGTCAACGCCGCGATTTCGGGCCAAGTAAAAAGATGTCCAGTTGGAGAGCGAGAGCGAACCAAAGATTTTTTGCCAAATGTTGCCCTCTAGGTCCGCGCTCTCAACGCCAAATCCTTTTGCTTCATACAGTTTAGCGGTAGCTTCCGCTCTTTTTTGTATCCGCGGGTCGTCATTTTTGTCTTTAATAAAAACGAAATTAAACTTGCTTTGCAGGGACTCGCCGGCCGCTTCGGATGCAAATCCCACCATTTCATTATGATTCAGTTCCGGAAAGGCATTGCAAAACGCTGGCGTTTTGCCCGTTTCCTCAAAATTAATTTTCCAATAACGGGCAAGGGGCAAATTGCGACTGGAAGAATAGATGACGGGGATTTTTTCGGCCAGTTTTTCGGCCAAATTTTTGCCTGCGGTTTCATTATCAGCGGCATTAAATGAACCGGCAAGTTCGGATATTTTTTCAAGCGCCCCGTCCTCACCCATAGCTTTTAACATCGCTTTTAAGCTTAGGGCTATGGCAAGCTGGGGACGGATGCCGATACCCGGTATCTGGATGTAGGGGGCGCCGTTTTCTTTCGCCAGCTCTAATAATTCGCCGCCGGTTGCCAAAACAATAACAGAAAGTTTCTTTTTCAGCGCCTCGCGGAATGCATCAATTGTTTCTTCGGTTCCGCCCGAATATGAACTTATGATGACCAAACGGCTCTGCAACTCGTTTTCTGCCATCGCGGGCAAGCCAAAATCACGGTGAATAACAATATCAAGTTCGGGGTTCCAGGCCTTCAAAAGGTCGCTTGCCAAATTTGAGCCGCCCATTCCTGCAATAATAAACTTGCCGCCACGTTTGAGCGCTGTCACATTTTCTATTTCGGGCGCGTATTTCAACTGTTCCGCAAAATTTCTTATCGTCTCCTCCATCATCCTTTTAATTATAACCCGCTTCCCTAAAAAACAAAACCCCGCCCTTGAAAAAGATAAAAACGGCCTGACCCGGGCCTAAATGTAAAATAGAGCTTGTTTCGCGCATATGCTTTATCAATTGACCTCGGCAGGACGTTGCTATAGAATGGTGGGATAATTGTTTTGAATTTTTACGCGAAGGAGGCCCTTTGAAAACTAAGAACAACAAGAGCCGCGCCAGCCCCGCCCACGGGCCTATGGCCAAAGACCGTGGCCGCCAACTTACCGGCAGGACAAGACTTGAGGAACTTGCCCGTATTTTAGAGACCGCGGATCACGATTATCGGTATGTTGGCTCGGCGCTTTTAATCTCTGAAATCAACGTACTCCCGCAGCCGCGGCGCACCTTTGAACGTATTGAAGAACTGGCGCTTGATATTGCCAAGAAAAGGATTCTTAATCCGCCTACAATAGCCAGAATATCTCGCACAAGCTGTCTGGGTTACTTAAAAGTAATCAACGCCCTTTGGGGCTCGGAATTCACTACTGATACGCTCAAACCGGCGAAAAAAGACGGTCAGGAAGTTTTCTATATTCTGCTTGCCGGCGAAAGAAGGCTGCGTGCATGCAAATTCCTCCTGGAAACCGGCTGCGCCGAGTGCCGCGAGACCTACGACAATGAGCCGCCCAGCAACTGCTTCCGCCGGCATTTCCCGACCGGAAAAATTGAAGTGCGTCTTTGTGTCAACATCCCGCCGCTGGATGCGCTTTTTCTCCAGTTGTCAGAGAACACTCATATGCGCGTTCCGCCGCACGAAGAAGCCTATGCTTACGCCCGGTTATACAAGCTTCTTAAAGGAACGAACGGCAACCTCACAATCGCCGGTTTCGCAAGAGAAGTCGGGCGCAGTCCCGAAACAATAAAACATGCGATCCAATTTTGCGAGTTGCCGGTCTCAATCCGTGAGTTGGTTGAAGACGGACAAATTTCGTATGGCATTGCCGTGGAAATCAGCCGCCTTCATTATGCCGGCGTAAACGAAAAAGAACTGCAATGGTGGGCTACGCGGTCCATCGTAGAACAGATGACCGTGCCTAAATGCAGAGAAGCAGCCACTAATTACCTTTTCAATCTGCAGGCGGGCCAGATATCTCTTATGGATTTTATAACCGAAGCCCAAATCGAAGAATCGCGCAGGGTTCATATCCGCCAGACGGTACAAGCTCACGCGATATTGAGCATTTGGGG
>CAYHMZ010000028.1:0-6783 GCA_964357835.1 uncultured Candidatus Saccharibacteria bacterium | reverse complement strand
GCACGAATGTCACGAATTATTAGTGTAATTCGTGTGTGATTCGTGTATTGGTGTAGCTTGCGTAAGCAATGAAGGTGCGAGCATCGGTCAAAAAAATATGCAATAAGTGCAGATTGGTGCGCCGTAAGGGTCGCGTTTATTGTATTTGCATCAATCCCAAGCATAAACAGAGACAAGGATAAGTATTTGTCCGAGAGGACGAGCGTAATCGCGAAGCCAGAGCACACAATTTGAAATTGTGTGCTCGGTCGAGCACTAAACTTGTTTAGTGCCCTGATCCGATTGGTAACGAATACTTACCCGCTCAATTTCCTAACCCTCCCAAATTTTTGAACCATAATCGGGTTTTATCAGGGGGGATAGAATAATTGAAATAAAAGTATTTTTATTCCTTCTCAAGTTATTTCTATTCAAAAACTTGGGCGGGAGAAAATTGGCATGCCGAGAATATCGGGAGTTGATCTCCCTGAAAACAAAAAAATAGGATTTGCTTTGGGCTATGTTTACGGAATAGGCGCCAGTTTAAGCCGCCTGATTTTAAAATCGGCTAACGTTTCCAAAGATAAGCGAACCAGAGATTTGACTACGGAGGAGGTTAACAGAATACAAAATATTGTTGACCACAGCTATAAAACGGAGGGGAATTTGAGAAGAGAAGTTGCGGATAGCATAAAACGATTAAAAGAGATCGGGGCGTGGAAGGGCCTAAGGCATGCCCGGCGGCTGCCTATACACGGAAGAACTAAGACTAATTCGCGCACAACGCGGGGCAACGTGAGAAAAACAATGGGTTCCGGCCGTAAACCGACGGCGCAGAAAACCTAAACCAGCATGGGAAAAAAACGAATCGTAACAAGTTTAGAATCAGGCGCAGGATCCGACCAACAGGCGGTAAGTTCCGGCAGTTCCAAAAAATCCTCACGCAAACAGGTGCTCAAAGGCGCTGTTCATATTTTATCTTCTTATAACAACACGATTGTAACGGTAACGGATTCCAACGGCAACGTGGTGGCTTTTTCGTCTGCCGGCACCCTTGGCTTTAAAGGAGCAAGAAAATCTACGCCTTACGCGGCAACGCTGGTCGGCAAGGACGCCGTTGAAAAGGCGAAGAGGTTCGGTTTTCAAGAAGCAAGGATTTCAATAAAAGGCATAGGCCCGGGCCGCGAAGCGGCGATAAGAGGAGTGGCGAGCACGGGGCTGAATATAACGGCTATCGTGGACGCCACACCTATGCCGCATAACGGCGTCAGGCCAACCAAGCCCCGCCGCGTTTAAACGTTTAAATATTTAAATATTAGCTTATGGCACGCTACAGAGGTCCGAAAGAAAAAATAGAGCGCAGATTGGGGACTAAGCTTTTTCTTAAAGGCGAGCGTTCATATTCCCCAAAGTCCGCAACTGTCAGGCGTATGTATCCTCCCGGAATGCACGGAAAAAGTTTCAGAATGCGCGTTTCAGAATACGGCACACAGCTCCAGTCAAAACAAAAAGTCAGACAAACTTACCGCATGATGGAAAAGCAGTTTAAGAACTGGGCGAAAGAAGCAATGGAATCCAGAAGCGAAACGAGCGACTATTTGGTCAAGAAACTGGAAAGACGCCTGGATAATGTCGTATTTCGCTCCGGATTTGCGCAGTCGCGCGATCAGGCGCGGCAACTGGTCGGCCATGGTCACATAACGGTAAACGGCAGAAAAGTTTCCATCCCTTCATATGAAGTGAAAACGGGGGACGTGCTCAAGATCAGAGAGGGGAGCGCGAAAACAAAATATTTCTCGGCGCTGGCGCCCCAGTGGATTAAGAAATACAAGCCGCCCAGCTGGATTGAGCTTGATAGCGATAATTTTATTGCAAAGATCGTAGGCGCGCCGACGGTTGCGGAAAGCGGCCTTGAAGCAAAAGATATTCAGGCAATAGTTGAGTTTTATTCCCGGTAATATTACATAAACGATCTTCCATTATCCGCTCTTGCTTAGATGATGGGTTTTATTCCCATTCAGCTGGCAGGAAGGTTCTTGGGGGATAATAAAAAATGGTTCAATTACCATTGGAACCGAAAACGATTTCAAAGACCGGCAATCGGGCGGTTTTTGAAATTTCTCCTCTCGCCCCGGGTTACGGCATGACTATAGGCAACACCTTGAGGCGGGTGCTTATTTCCTCGCTTGAGGGCGCCGCGGTAACCTCGGCCAAAATAAAAGGCGTTGACCACGAATTTTCTGCTGTTTCGGGCATATTAGAAGATGTCATTGAAATAATTCTGAATTTGAAGAAAATCAGATTCAAACTATATAAAAACGAACCGGTTACTTTAACTCTTGCTTCAAAAGGCGAAGGGAAAATTACTGCCGGCGATATTAAGACGACTTCAGATGTGGAAATCATAAATAAAGACCAGTATATAGCCACCATAACCGATAAAAAGGCCGTGCTTGACATGGAATTGACGGTTGAAAACGGAGTGGGCTACGTGCCGGTTGAACAACGGCAGAAAGAAAAATTGAGCATTGGGGAAATAGCCATTGACGGCATTTTTACACCCATCAAGAATGTCAATTTCACCGTGGAAAATATCCGCGTCGGCCAGAGAACCGATTATAACAAGGTGCTGATGGACATTGAAACCGATGGGAGCATCAACCCCGAAGAGGCTCTAAAAAGGGCATCCCATATCTTGATTGACCATTTCACCGTCGTCGGCTCAATTGCGGTTCCGGAAACACCAAGATCGGCGGAGGCCAAACAGAAAAAAGCCTTAAAAAAGAAAGCGAAAAGCGAAAAAGAGGAATAATTTAACATGGACCACGGAAAAAAGGGACGCAAATTTGGGAGAGAGACAAAACAGCGCAAAGAATTGATGCGCGATCTTGCCGAGGCCTTGATCGCTCACGGCAAAATCACCACGAGTCAGGCCAAGGCCAAGAGTTTAAGGCCGTACATAGAAGAGGTGATAACCAAAAGCAAAACGAATAACGTTGCCGCCATTAGATTTTTGGCTTCCAATTTCAGCAAGACATCGGTCAAAAAGCTTTTGCAGGAGATCGGGCCGAAATTTGCCGGCCGCAACGGGGGATATACCAGAATCGTAAGTTTGCCCCGCCGTTCAAGCGACGGCGCAAAAATGGCGATAATTGAGTTTGTTGAATAACACTACCCACCACCCACTACACACCACTTACTATGATTCACACTATTGATGCTACAAACCAGCCGTTAGGAAGATTGGCAAGCAGGATTGCCGTGATTTTGCGTGGCAAGTTGAATCCGTCATATAACCCGAGTGCTTTGCCCGAAGAAAAAGTAGTGGTGGAAAACATAAAACAGGTTAAATTTACGGGCAAAAAATTTGAGCAGAAAACCCATCATCATTATTCGGGCTATCCGAGCGGAATGAAATACCGCAAATTAAACGTTGCTTTTGAAAAAAATCCGGGGAAAATATTGCGGCTTGCGGTGTACAGGATGCTTGCCCCGAACCGCATTCGCGATAAGATAATAAAAAACCTTGAGATTAAGTGATATGGTGACTAAAACAACTAAAACAACGGCGAAGATAAAAAAGACAAAAAAAGTAAAACCGTCTAAAGAAAAAGAAGCGGAAGTTTTAGAAATGCCGAAAGCTCCGGAAATGACCAAACTTTATGTTGCCGAGGAAGAAACACCCAAGAAGGTTGATAAGGTTGATATTGAAGCGAAAGAAACGAGAGAGTCAGAAGAAAGGTCGGAAAAAACGCCTTTGGGCGCCGAAAAATACTATGAGGCGGTCGGGCGCCGCAAAGAAGCGGTGGCAAGGATTCGCGTCTATACTCGAAAATCAACGGATAATCAGGTTTCGGACGATAAAGCGCTGATAACCATAGATGGAGAGCCGTATTACGAATACTTCAAAGACGCGCGACTGCAGAGCGTTGTTGAATCACCCTTAAAAAAACTCAAATCGCTCAATCGTTTCAAGGCAACCATCAAAGTGTCCGGCGGAGGGATTCGCGGACAAGCCGACGCGATTAAATTGGGTTTAAGCCGCGCTTTGGTTTTATTTGACGCGAACTTCTCTAAAAAACTGCGCAAGGCTGGCTATCTCACTCGCGATGCCCGTGTAAAAGAGCGCCGCAAGTACGGACTCAAAAAAGCAAGAAAGGCTCCGCAGTGGGCAAAAAGATAGCGCTCGCCGGGGCACAACGAAAAATCAAAGGAAGGGCCTG
Organism: uncultured Candidatus Saccharibacteria bacterium; assembly: GCA_964357835.1. Classification (GTDB taxonomy): domain Bacteria; phylum Patescibacteriota; class Minisyncoccia; order 2-02-FULL-40-12; family IGHO2-01-FULL-4-A; genus CAIUCV01. Next base: position 2,581 of record CAYHMZ010000028.1, on the reverse strand, counting down.
CGACGCCTCATTGGGCCAAGCGGTAATCCGCCGGCTATTGTGGTCGGAAAGCGAGTTTGCCGCAATGACTCCGGCGATATATAATTTAGCTTCATAGCTTGATTGCGAATTTTAATTTTTAGCCAGGCAAGATTTGCCGTTATTGGGCCGGTTTATCTGGCACAATGCGGCATTCTCTTCCTGTTTAGGGAATATGGACAAAAAAAAGAGGACATTTACCGTTTTGACGGTAACGATCTTTTCGCTGGGGATGGTGGTCGGCTTCTTGGTGTCGAGGGGGCCCGCCGGAGTACTTGCCGACAACGATGAGATTGATGATGAAATTGTCGACGAGGAAACGCTTGACGATTTGTACGATGCCGTGTTTCACCGCCCAGCAGATCTTCCGGGAAAGGGCTGGCATCTTGGCCGTCGTTTCAAAGACGTGCTGAGGGACTTTAGAAATTCGCCGGAGCTTCGTTACTACGGCGCGGTTTTTAAAGCAATGAAGGCCTACGAGGAAGCCATTCGCGCCCCCGGAGAGCTTAGCGCGGAGGACAAACAACGGTACCTTGACGCCATTGATTCCGCTCTTGCCACGTGGAAGGCCTGGGTTGCGACATTGCCGGAACAAGATATTTGCAAGGCCGTTCTTGACTTTGATAGAGCGCGGCAGGCGATACAAGCCGCTTATGACAGTATGAGCTCTCAAGCCAAAGAGGCGGCAGAAAAAGGGGTATTTAATGCGTTGAAGCAACTTGGCAAGCCGCAGAATCTGCCGACTCCATTGAAACGTTGTCTTGTGTCGCCAAGCCCGTCGCCTAGCCCAACTCCAACTCCAACGCCAACCCCGATACCCACTCCGACACCGACACCTACCCCGACTCCAACTCCAACGCCAACACCCACTCTATAACGGACAACATCTATACCGTAAGATTTGGGAGAAATTTATCACCCAAAATCCCGCTCTTGCGGGATTTTGGGTGTTGTAAGTGGGTAGAGAAGAGCAGTTTGTGTGACAAATGTGGCAAGGGCAGCCCTTGCCGGCCCGGCTCCGGCAAACTTGCGAGGGATTTCATTCTCAAATTCTTAAGAATTTGAGAATGAATATTAGTAACACAGCCTCTCTTTCCATGCCGCCCCTTGTGGCAGGTTTGATTTTGTTTTAGTGTAAATATAATCGTTAATAAATTTTTAAAATTAGCCCCATGAAAAAAATACAGAAACAAGTTGATGAGTGGGTAAGGCAGTATAAAATCGGGTATTTTAAGCCGCTTGAGATTTTGGCTCGCTTGACCGAGGAGGTCGGAGAATTGGCAAGAGAAATAAATCATAGATTCGGCCCAAAAAAGAAAAAGGCAACGGAAGGGAACAAGGAAATCGGCGATGAGATAGGGGACATTATTTTTACCCTGACCTGCCTTGCCAACTCCCTAAAAATAAACCTGGACAAGTCTTTCAAGGGAGTGATGAATAAGGTCTACAAAAGAGACAAGTACAGATGGAAGAAAAAATAACCCGATGAACGAGCAGGACATCCTCAATTTAATAAAAAACGACGAATGGATGCCGGTAATCACGCGGTGCGGTTCTTCCTGTTGAAACATCAATACAAAATCGTCCGCAAAGAAGACCTATACGGACTTAATTCGGGAAAAGATATTATTTATCAAAAGAACCTGATATGGACACCCTCGGTTTTGATGAAAAAGAGTTGAAGACATTTCGGAAGTTAGACGTGCCTCGGAAAATACAGGACTTTCTGGAGAAAGTCCCGATTAACTTTGAGACGGACAAAAAAGATACCTGCGTTTCGCCGCGCCGTATGCTCCGGAAAAATAAAGCCCACTGCATTGAGGGAGCATTTTTTGCCGCGGCGACGCTTTGGCTCAACGGAGAAAGACCGTTTCTTTTGGACTTGCAGACCGTTGACCACGATTATGACCATGTGGTAACGCTGTTCCGCCGCCGAGGTCTCTGGGGCGCAATCAGCAAGACAAATCACGCCGTCTTGCGCTACCGGGAGCCGATATTCCGCACCCCGCGTGAACTTGCCCTCTCTTATTTTCACGAATACTTTACCGACAATGGCGAGAAAACTTTGCGGAGTTATTCGCGCCCGTTTGATATCATCCGCTTTGCCAAACCCGGTTGGGCGACATCGGAGAAAAATCTTTGGTACATAGCCGAGGCGCTGGACGATTCGCCGCATTTTCCGATCTTGTCCAAAACGGCCATCTCTAATTTACGTCCCGCCGATCCGATTGAGATAAAAGCAGGCAAATTGATTCATTGGAAAAAACGGTGATATTATGTAAAATAAAGTCACAAAGGTCGAAAAAAAAATAATTTAGCCAAAATATTAACTATGGCTCAACAAGTTATTAAAAGAGATGGCTCTAAGGAGCCGTTTGATGCCGAGAAGATCAAAAGAGCGGTTGAAGCGGCTGTTGACAGGGTAGGTCTGGCGCCGGAACGGGCGGCTGAGGTGATAAAACAGGCCCTGGATGTCGTAATGCAATTCGCCGGAGAAAAAGAGGAGGTCCTCACGTTTGATTTGAAAAGCAAGATACTCGCCGAGTTGGATAAGCTTGAACCG
>CAYHMZ010000027.1:0-6881 GCA_964357835.1 uncultured Candidatus Saccharibacteria bacterium | reverse complement strand
TGGCCGCGGGAGGTCAGGACAACCGACCCCGAATATTACAAGTGGACGCAATGGATTTTCCTGCAATTTTACAAAAAGGGGCTGACTTATCGGGCGAAAACGTTAGTTAACTGGTGCCCTAAGGACAAAACCGTTCTGGCCAATGAGCAAGTTGTTGACGGCAAATGCGAGAGATGCGGCACGCTCGTGGCGCAAAAAGAAATTGCCCAATGGATGTATAAAATTACCGATTATGCCGATAGATTGCTGGAAGGGTTAAAGAAAGTTGACTGGCCGGAGACAACGAAGACCGCCCAAGAAAACTGGATTGGCCGCTCCGAGGGCACAGAGATAGAATTTCTCATTCCTAATTCTAAAGAGACAATCAGAGTTTTCACTACCAGAGCGGATACCCTTTTTGGCGCGACTTATCTGGTTTTGGCGCCGGAACACCCGATGGTTATGAAGCTGACTACCGATAAAAATCTGGACAAGGTAAATAAATATCTTGAAGAGGCTAAGAAAAAAAGCGAAATGGACCGCTTGCATCTGGAAAAAGAAAAAACGGGCGTTTTCACCGGCAGTTATGTCGTCAACCCGATAAATAACGAAAAAATCCCCGTGTGGGTGGCCGATTACGTAATCGGTTGGTACGGTTCGGGCGCAGTGATGGCGGTGCCTGCTCACGACGACAGAGATTTTGAATTTGCCAAAAAATATGATTTGCCGATAAGAGTTGTGATTAGACCCGAAGGGGAATGGGATTTTGAAAACAAGGCTTTTATTGACGACGGTGTGCTTGTTGATTCGGAAGATTTTACCGGTTTTAAGTCAGCCGATGCGAGGGAAGAAATAACAGAGAAATTGGCGGCCAAAAAACTGGCGAGGAGAAAAATAAATTACCGGCTTCATGATTGGGTCATTTCCCGCCAGCGCTACTGGGGCGTACCCATCCCGATGATTCATTGCGCTAAATGCGGTTACCGGCCTGTCGCCGAAAAAGAATTGCCGGTCAAGTTGCCGAAACTGGACGATTACAAACCGACTTCAGACGGCCGTTCGCCTTTGGCAAAAGCAAAAGAATGGGTAAAGACGGAATGTCCTCATTGCGGCGGCGAAGCCGAGCGCGAAACGGACACAATGGATACTTTTGTAGATTCCTCTTGGTATTTCCTGCGCTATACCGACCCGAAAAACAAAAAGGTTTTCGCCGACAAAGCGAAAATGAAACTTTGGCTGCCCGTTGACCTATACATCGGCGGCGCGGAGCACAACACGATGCATTTGCTTTACTCCCGTTTCTTCACGAAAGCACTTTTTGACTTGGGCTTGGTTGATTTTTCCGCCAAAGGCGGATCCGCCTCTGGCGGAGATGAACCCTTTATTGTCCGCAAGAATCACGGCGTGATTTTGGGGGCTGACAGTCAAAAAATGTCCAAATCGCGCGGCAACGTGGTTGACCCAGACGACTTGGTTAAAAAATACGGCGCCGATACCGTCAGAATGTATCTGGCTTTTATGGGGCCGTACAACCAAGGCGGGCCGTGGAATCCCGGCGGGATAAACGGCGTCTACAGATTCCTGAATAGGGCATGGATGATAGCACAAGCCCTTAGTAGCAAAAAACAGCTGACTGGAACTGGCGCGAAAGAATTAAAAATCGCCTTGAACAAAACTATTAAAAAAGTCGGTGGAGATATTTCGGATTTAAAATTCAACACCGCCGTCAGCGAGTTAATGAAATTATTAAATGAGCTTGAAGAGAGGGGAGCGGATAGAAAGAGTTTTGAACAATTTTTGAAATTGTTGTCTCCCTTTGCTCCTCATCTGACCGAGGATATTTGGCAAAACGTCTTATGCCATAAAAAATCCATTCACTTGGAAAAATGGCCCCGCTATGACGAGAAGCTGATTGCGGAAGAACTCGTTAGTATTGTAGTGCAAGTAGACGGCAGGGCAAGAAGCGTGATTTCATTGCCAGCCGATAGTGGCGAGGAAATAGTGGCAAGGGCGGCCCTTGCCGATGAAAAAATCAAGAAGCATCTGGCTGGCCGCGAGATCCGGAAGACGATTTTCGTTAAAAACCGCTTGATAAATTTTGTGGTTTAGTGTATAGTTATTGTAAAGAAAGGAGGGCAAGAAAATGGACGAAAAATTACAAAAAGTAGCCGATGATTTTCTGGCCAGAATCAGTCAGAAACCGTCTGGAGCAAAGCCGGCAAAACCTTTTGTAGTAGCAACAATCGGCCTGCCCGGTTCGGGCAGAACAACCGTCGCTAAAATGTTGGTTGAACGGCTGATGGGGAGCATATTGTTATCCAGTAATTCAGTCCGGTATCTTTTGGGGGAAGCAGGGATGAGTTGGGGCGAGAATATCAGGCAAGTTCTCAAATACGCTGGGCGAAGGCTCCTGGCTGACGGCTATGGCTTGATTTTTGACGGGAATGCGGCCGACGAGCAGGATAGGAAAAATATTGAAGAAACAACTGGGCCTGCCGGAGCATCGGCTCGGTATGTCCGAATCAACATTGACCCCGAAATTGCCAAGTCAAGAGAGAAAGATAAATATGATAACCCGGGTTGGGTCTCAAGTTTTGAAGATTTCCGAGTCAACACGACGGAGAAGATGCTTGCCAATATTGACGAACGTGCCGAACTTCACCGCCAGCTAAAATCTTCGGACATTACGGGCTTGGCGGGGGAGGTAGACAACAACGGAAGTTTAGATAGTTTGCAAAAACAGGTTGATGAAATGGCCGAGAAAATAAATAGAGGGTAAAGACCCTCTATTTATTTTAAAGAGGTGTTCTGCCTGCTTCACTCGACAGGCGGGCCCCTCATGTGGATTATTTGTGCCATACTCCGTTTAAGACGATAAGCCCCGATCAAAGGTTTGCCGGTTATCTAAAAGGGGCCGGAAACCCATACTAGGCGCTCTTCGTCTTATTTCATTCTTGGTTCTTTAGAGAGCTTGCTATCTTTAAAATTCAGATTTTACAAGTATTACAAGTATTATGGAAATTCAAAAACTAAAAGAAGTAGAGGATCTGGTGAACGAACATCAGAGGGAAATCATCGGTTTTCATTATCGCTTTGTCGGCAATCTGGCAGATGCCGAAGACCTTGCCCAGGAAACGTTCATCAAGGCCTACAAAAAAATCCACACATTAAAGGATCATAAAAAAGCGAAGAGCTGGCTTTACAGCATTGCCCGGAACACGGTCATAGATTTTTTTAGAAAGAACAAGAACAAAGAGATCGCCTTGAGCGATGCCCTGCTTGAAAGCGTTGCCAAAACGACAGCAACGGAGTACCAAGAGAAAGCGATCAGTAGCGAGATTACAAAAGAATTGGACCGCTGTATTGACAGGTTGGTAAAGGAAGACAGAGCGATAGTCCGGCTTTTATACTACGAAGGCTTTTCTTACAAAGAGATAGCCGGTCTTCTGAACATAAATGAGAATACGCTTAAAAGCCGCCTCCATCGGGCGAGATCGGTTCTACTGGAGATGATTAGAACGAGCAAGCCCCTTGGAGACGTAGCTTTGCAATATGAATCCCGTACGAAGTAGCCCTGGCGGGTTAAACGAACGGGAACGTTGAATAAAATAATAAAGTAGTTCTGCGCGCATAAGTTATGAGCATAACTGTGCAACAGCTACTTCGTGCGGGATGAAAATGGAACGAGAAGATATTGATATAGATAATTTTATAAGAGGGAAAATAGAGAACCTCCGGTTGCGGGAGCTTTCTATTGAACCCTCGCCGGATTTTTCCCGGCGGGTAACAAAAACGATTCTTCGTTTGGAAAGACGAAGGTGTTTTTACGTCCTCTACGGCGGAGTGGCGATTTTTGCGTTGGGGCCGCTGGTCTTAAGACAGCTCTGGCTTTGGATAAGAAATGATTACTTTTCTGCTTCTAATTTCCCCCTCGGCTATTTTATTGTTCCCATTTACCGCTTTCTCATATCCTCTTCCGGCATGTTTTTGCTTTTCGCCGTTGGCATCTCGGTATCTTTGTGGTTTGTCTTCAAATTCCGCCGCGGCGAATACGGCGCCGTAATAAAAACCGCCTAAACCTGCCTTGCCCCTGTCAAATCCCGCAAGACGGGAACCCCACAGGGGTTATTTGACGGGGTTGACTCCGGGCTACTCATTCGCCATAATTCCAGAAAGAAGCTGGCAAATGCGGCTTCCGTGAATGAGGATTATCCCGCTCAATCTTAATGGGGACTTTTCCGAAGCCCTCCATGAGGCCTTAGCCGTTCTAAAAAAGGGCGGAGTTGTTGTTTTTCCGACGGACACCGTGTACGGGATAGGGGCTAATGCCTGCGACTGGTATGCCGTTGAACAGATCTTCAAGATCAAGAGAAGGCCGCTGACTAAACCGATTTCCGTACTGGCAAGGAATATGAACTGGGTAAAGGAGATTGCCTTTGTGCCGCCGAAGCTTGAGAAAATTCTGGAGGAAATTTGGCCGGGCGCGACGACGGTAATCCTGCCCAAAAAGAAAATAATCTCGGCGATAGTTACCGCGAAGAAGAAAAATGTCGGCATAAGAATACCAGATCACGTTTTGACCGATAAGCTTTTGGGCAAGTTCGGCTATCCTATAGCCGCGACATCTGCTAATATTTCGGGGGAGGGGGCGCCATCTGGCGTCGGGGAGATTATCGCGGCATTCAGAGGTGAGATTTGGAGACCGGACTTAATTTTAGATGCCGGCATTTTGCCTCCGTCGGAACCGTCCACGGTTTTAGACCTGACAACCATCAGGCCGAAAATTACCCGCGTAGGGCCTACAAAACCCGAACAACTAATGAAACTTTTGGGGATTTAGAGTTAGTGAGTAGTAGGTAGTGAGTAGTAGGTAGAAAAATTAAGCATGACTATCAAAAACTTAATTAAAAAAGAAGCGGTAAGGCAGAAACGGGTAATAAATCTCGTGCCGTCTGAAAATTATGCGTCAAAAGATGTTTTGGCGGTTTTGGGTTCGCCTTTGGTCAATAAATATGCCGAAGGCAAATCGCATCAAAGGTATTATTTTGGCAATAAGATAATGGACCAAATTGAGGATAGGGTAAAAGAGCTAGTTTATGAAGCGTTTATGATTTCACCGAAAAAATACGGCGTAAATGTCCAGCCGTATTCCGGAAGTATCGCCAATTTGGCGGCGTATCTTGCCGCTGTCGGCCCAGGCGGCCGAGTCCTGGCAATGTCGCTTGAACATGGCGGCCATTTGTCTCACGGCCATCCGGTCAGCTGGACGGGCAAACTTTTCAATTTCAAGCATTACGGCGTCGGGCGCAATGGTTTTATTGACTATAGCGAAATTGGTAAGATTGCCCGGAAGTTTAGACCGAAACTAGTTGTCTGCGGGGGTTCGGCTTATCCACGAAGAATTGACTTCAAAAAATTTCGGAAAATTGCCGATTCGGTCAGGGCCTTACTGATGGCAGATGTTGCCCATATTGCCGGCTTGATTGTTGGCGGAGTCCATCTTTCACCGTTCTCTTACGCTGATATTGTTACGACAACAACCCAGAAAACCTTGCGCGGGCCGCGAGGGGCCATAATAATCTCCAAGAAAATTTCTGGACCCGCGGGGTCAAGAAATGAAGAGTTGCCGGATCTGATTGATAAAGCGGTTTTCCCGGGTTTGCAGGGCGGGCCGCAACTGCATACTATCGCCGCGATTGGGGTTTGTCTTGAGGAAGCACTAAAGCCGGGCTTTAAGAAATATGCCAAACAGACAGTTGCTAACGCCAAGGCGTTGGCGACCGAATTGAAGCGTCTCGGCTTCAAGCTGATTTCCGGCGGAACGGACAATCACTTGATGTTAATTGACGTAACTCCGCTGGGGCTGACCGGAAAAGTTGCCGGGGAGCGGCTTGAACGCGCCGGCATCATTGTCAATAAAAACATGATCCCCCATGATACCCGCAAACCATGGGACCCCTCGGGCATCCGCCTCGGTACTCCCGCCATCACTACCCAAGGAATGAAAGAAAAAGATATGGCGGTCATCGCCAGGAAGATCAAGAAAGTGCTATCATAATCTTAATGATCATTGACGGCAGAAAAATCGCTGAAAAAATACTGGAAGAGGCAAAAGCAAAAGTCGCCGAGATTAAAAACCCGCCGTATTTAGCGGCGGTTTTGGTAGGAGACGACGCCGGAAGTAGGAGATTTTTAGAATTAAAAAAGAAAGCGGCCGAAAGCATCGGCGTTGAATGCCGGATTTATGAATTTCCCGAAACAATCTCGAACGGCGAGTTGAGAAAAAAACTGAACCAAATCGTGAAAGCGACAACCTGCGGCGGAATGATAATTGAGCTGCCTCTGCCGGCGCATTTGAACACGCAATATATCTTAAATACCGTTCCCGAGCAGAAAGACCCTGATGTTTTATCTCAAAAAGCGCAGGGGGCATTCTTTGTCGGGCGGTCGGGAGTCCTGCCGCCGTCAGTAGAAGCGGTCAAGTCAATTTTTGAGGAATACAGGATCGAACCGAAAGGCAAAACAACGGCAGTGTTCGGTTACGGCTTGCTTGTGGGCAAACCCGTCAGCCACTGGCTGACTAACCAAGGCGCGGCAGTAACGGTTATAAACGAATTTACGGAAAATCCGGCGAAATTATCCGAAAAATCTGATATAATTATTTCAGGAGTGGGGAAACCGAACTTGATAAAACCGGATATAATTAAGGAGGGAGCAGTTGTGATTGATTTCGGCTTCGCCACTACCGAGAAGGGGATAGCCGGCGATGTGGATTTTGAAGAGGTCAGCAAAAAGGTGTCGCTAATAACGCCGGTTCCCGGCGGCACCGGCCCAATTGTAGTAGCCGCAGTTTTGAAAAATTTTGTAAAACTGGTTAGTGGGGGCGGCGAGTAATGTCTTCT
>CAYHMZ010000026.1:0-6942 GCA_964357835.1 uncultured Candidatus Saccharibacteria bacterium | reverse complement strand
TACTTGTAATAAATCCTGTCCTGAATCCTCAAATCAATATATTGTAAGCCAGCCCTGCTTGCCGCCGGAAGTTTATCCCTGAATAAAATGCCGAGCGAAGCGATCTGTTTAGCAATATCGGTAGAATTACTAAACAGAATTTTCCAGCCCCCGGCGGTTTTAGCGTCAAATTCATCAAAAGAATCGGAGGGAATGGAAATTTCGGCGATATTGATTCCGATCTTCGGCAGAAGTTCCCTCGCCATAATTATATTTTCAGTCCACTCTTCCGAACTGACGCGCGAACCTAGCGCGACGGCTTGTCCACGATAATCGGCAACATTTAATATTAAAAAGCCAGACGAAGGTATCGCCTCTGCATAGGCCACGCCGTTTTTATCAAAATAAAAGCACCTGCCCCGAGCACTGCCGAAGGGCTCACCGGAAGCGACAAAGCACCAAATGCCCGCCGACTGACGTTCAATGATTGTCACTTTCAAGTTGTGAGGAAATTCTTTTCCAATTTCCACAGAGTCAATTTTGGGAAATTTTGCGGTTAATTCCGATACCAGCTTCTCCGCCGAAATAAATAATAAATTCCTGTTTCTGGTTATTCCTAAAAATCCCCCGCTAAGCCATTCCTCGGCGGCGGTTTTTAAATCCGCCGAAGAAACAATTTCCGTGCCGCTTATATCTACCGTTCTCACATCCAGCAAGCCGGTAAAAAATAGCAGATATCCCAAGCCGACACATGCCGCGACAATAATAAAAAGCGCAATGAGCGCTATTGAAGCGATTCTCTTGCGCTTTTTGATCCTAAGTTCGTCTCTGTAAGCTGATCTCATTCAATGTTCACTTTTTCGGTTTAATCTCTTTAATCCCGAACATATATTTTTGCAAAACTTTCGGGATTTTAACCGTTCCCTTCTTGGTCTGGTAGTTTTCCATTATGGCGATTATTGTCCTGCCAATCGCGATTGCCGTAGCATCGTTCATGTGTACGAATTCCGTTTTGTTTCCTCTTTTTACCTTCGTATTAAGGCGGCGGGCCTGGTAATCGGTCATCAAGTCGGCAGTGTGAGTTTCCCGATACCTTCCCTGCCCGGGCATCCAGCACTCAATGTCTATCTGGCGCGCATCCGGGCCGCCCATATCGCCGGTGCAAATCTGCACTACTCTATACGGAATGCCAAGAGATTGCATCAGATGTTCCTGAACGGCTACAAAGAAGTTTTGTTCTTCTACTGAATCCTCGGACAGGCAAAATGATTCCATTTCCAGTTTATCAAACTGGTGCACGCGCAAAATCCCTTTGGTATCTTTGCCGTAAGAACCGGCCTCGCGCCTGAAAGCCGTTGAGTAACCGACATAGCGCAGAGGCAGTTCTTTTTCGGCCAAAATTTCATCCATATGCATTGCACCCAACGTATGCTCAGCGCTGCCAATAAGATACAGGTCGTCGCTTGGCACGTGATACCTTTCTTCCTTCGGTTCCAGGCGGGCCATTTTCTGCATCGCCTCCGGTTTAATGAATACCGGCGGCACTACCGGAATAAATGGCTTGGGCTTTACGGCTAATCCCACCTTCTTAATTATCTTTTTCAGAATACCCTCGTCAGTAAAAACAGAAAGCGCGAACTGGATCAAAGCGAATTGAAGCAAGCCGAGATCGCCCTTCAGATAAGCGAATCTCGCTCCGCTGACCTTGGAGGCCCTCTCAACGTCAATAACATCCAGTTCAAGGCCCAATTCCCAGTGTTCTTTCGGTTTAAAATCAAAAGCGGTTGGTTTTCCGACCTCGCGCAAAACCTTATTGCCTTTTTCGCCCTGGCCGACCGGGGTGTCTTCCGAAGGAATGTTGGGCACTTTCAATATCAAAGCATCAAATTCCGTCTCAACATTTTTGATCTTTTCCTCCAGCACCTTAATTTCTTCCTTCAGTTTTTTAAGCCCTTCCAGCTCCATCGGGGCTTTCGGCCCTCCTTTGGATGACGCGTTTTGCTTGGCTCTTTTTTCTTCCAGCTCCCGCAAAACATGCCTGCGCCGCTCATCCACGGCCAAAAGCGCGTCAACGTCAACATTGACCCCCTTTTTTTGGGCCGCTTCTTTGACTAATTCCGGATTTTCACGGATAAATTTTATGTCCAGCATATTTTTTTGCGTTTCCTCCCTTTTTATCTATTTTTTAAGATTACTGGCTTAATTATCGGGCTCTTTGCCATTCTGTCAAATGTATTTGGTAATTTTCATTAGGAGTACGATTTTTTTATCCAGTCCCGATTTGTGAAACAAATCGAGGATCCTCGATGTTGCTTTGCAACATCGGGAAAAAACTAGGAAATTTCAATTAGATTTGTCTGGCCAGAACGCCAAGTAAAAAAGAGCTAATCCGAGCGGGGTTTCATTAGGGGAAAAAGGATAACTTCGCGGATTGAGTGAGAATCGGTAAACAACGCGATAAGGCGGTCAATGCCGATGCCGACGCCGGCCGCCGGCGGCATTCCATATTCAAGGGCTTCAACAAAGTCCCCGTCCATTCTGTGCGCCTCCTCATTGTCAAGCTTTCTAGCCACGCCTGCCTGTTCTTTAAACCGTTCCAGCTGGTCCACCGGATCGTTCAATTCGGAAAATCCGTTCATTATCTCCATCCAGCCCACTACTAATTGAAATCTGGCGACGTGTTCCGGGTCGTCATCCAGTTTTTTAGCGAGGGGTGAGATCTCCAAAGGATGATTAATTACGAAAGTCGGGGCAAGGATATTCGGACGGGCAACTTTTTTATAAATCTCATCGCCGATATTCCCCTTTGTCATGCTCTTTTCAATCGTAATCCCGAGCTCTTCGGATTTCTTTTTCAGGTCGCTTTCGTCGGATTTGTCATAATCAAGGCCTGAATATTTTTTAAATAAGTCGTTAAAAGCAATCCGCTTATACGGCCCTTTGAAATCAATGTCTTTGCCTTGAAATTTTAGCTTAGTTTTGCCGAAATTGCCTTTAACAATGTGCTCCAGCATCTCTTCCAAAAAATCCATCAGTTTTTCATAGTCCCAGTAGGCGGCGTAAAATTCCAGCATCGTGAACTCGGGGTTGTGTTCTCTGTCCATCCCTTCGTTGCGGAAATTTCTGGCGATCTCAAAAACTTTTTCAAAGCCGGCGACAAGAAGGCGCTTGAGGTACAATTCGGGAGCAATTCTCAAATACAAATCCATACCCAGAGTGTTCAGGTGCGTTTTGAACGGCTTGGCGTTAGCGCCGCCGGGGATAGTTTGCAGAACCGGCGTTTCAACTTCCATAAAACCATTGGCAATCAAAAACTGCCTGATATGCTCAGTGATTTTCGTCCGTTCCGCGAACTTCGTTTTCAGTTCGGGATTAAAAAGCAGGTCAAGATAGCGCTTGCGGTATTTTTCTTCCACATCCTGAAGGCCGTGCCATTTCTCAGGCAGAGGCAATAATGACTTAGTGAGTAGTGAGTAGTGAGTAGTGAGTAGTGTTTTTTCTTCTTGCTTGGTCTTGAACAGGGTGCCGCGGGCTTCAATAAAGTCGCCGATATCAATCGTGTCCAGGAAAAATTGATAATCTTTGCTGCCCAGAGTGTCCTTTTTGAAAAGGAGTTGAATTTTACCGGTTCCATCTTCAATATCCAGAAAGGTTGAACCGCCGTGTTCTCTTTTAGCCATTATTCTGCCGACCAAAACCAGTTTCTTGCCTTCTTTGGCAAGTTTGTCAAAATTCTCAACTGCTTTGCCTGTCGTATGGGTGCGCGAAGATTGCGAGGGATAAGGATTGACCCTCGCTTTCCACAGTTTTTTTAATTTTTCAATCCGCGCATCGCGGATTTCTTCAAGGCCCATTGGTTCTAGTATATCAAATCTGGCTAAACAAAAAAGCCCCGCCGGCTCGTTGAAGGTTCCAATTTGGCGGGAACCACGAAGTGGTCGTCAATAAATTGGAATCGCTGTTGGCGGGGCTTTCAGTTACAATATTTCCAATATTTTATATGTCGTAAGGCCAGCCGGAGTTTTAACCTCTACTTCTTCATCCTTTCTGCGGCCCAAAAAGGCCGTGCCCAATGGCGATTCGTTTGAGATAAATCCCTGAACCGGGTCTGATTCGGCCGCTCCGACAATAGTGAATTTCTGCTCCCCGTGCGTTGAATTAACTTTTACCGTTGAACCAATGGTAACAACTTCGTGTTTCTGGTTCGGGCCGATGACAACCGCGTTTTTTATTATTTCCTCCAGCTCAACGATCCTGCCCTCATTGAAACTCTGCAGTTCCTTGGCCTCAAAATATTCCGCGTTTTCGGAGAGGTCTCCCAGCTCTTTCGCATCCAAAATTTTCCGCGTTATTTCCACCCGGATCTGACCCCTTCTTTCCTCAAATTCCTTTTTTAATTTTTCCAGTCCTTCAGGACTAAAATATTGGCTTGGCATTGTATAATTTTTTACCCTGTCAAATCCCGCAAAGCGGAAACTCCGAAGGAGTCATTTGACAGGGTGAATAATAATTCCCTACGTTTGGCACGGAAATGAATTTAAGCAATAAAAGGGATTATACCACAAATAAAAATGGCAAATAATATGGCTGTTGATAAACTCTGTCACCGCGACTCTTTTTTGAACTCCCCAAAGTACCACATCAGAAATTCGTTTGCAACCCTTACGGCCAGCCCTTGGCTCTGGTTTATATTTTCCACGAGAACCGTCATTACGATCTCCGGATCATCATACGGGCCAAAAACCGTGAAAAGAGAATTAAGACCGCGGCCGGGCACCTGGGCGGTACCGGTTTTAGCCGCCACCGGCGCCGGCAGATCCTGAAGCAGTGTAGCGGTGCCGGATAATATCGTCTGGCGCATTCCCTGCCTGACTATATTCATAGTTTGCTGGTCAAAAGGGATTTCGCCCAAAATCTGCGGCGACATCTGCTCTATGGCGTTTCCGGCAGAATCCCTGATTTCCCTGACTACGAAAGGTCTCATTAATTTTCCGCCATTCGCAATTGACCCGACATAAGTATTGAGCCATATCGGCGTTACATCCAAATCTCCCTGACCAATTGAAATGTTGTAGGTGTCACCTACGTACCATGACTCGCCCTTGGTCGCCGCTTTCCAGTTCTTGGAAGGAATAAGTCCTAATGCCTCGCCCGGCAGATCAATCCCCGTTTCCTTATCAGCCCTGAAAATCTTCAGATAGTTCTCTATCCTGTCTATGCCCAAACCGCTAATATTGCCGTAACCGCCGCCCAAAGCGTAGAAAAATATATCCACGGAATCGGCAATGGCCTTTTTGATGTCAGTCCAGCCGTGCACGCGCCAATCTTTGAAGGTATAAAATACGTTCGGGTCAACCTCGCTTTGCACTTTTATGCTGTCGGCCGCGTTAATAATAGTGGCTGGCGTAACGACTTTTTCTTTCAGCCCCGCCAGAGCCAGCAGAGGCTTTATCGTAGAGCCAGGGCTGTAGCGGCCGCTTATAACCCGGTCCAAAAGCGGTTTGTCTTTGCCGTTTAAAAGATTATGGATCTTTGAAAAATTGGCGGCATCCGAAGAATTCTCAAAAATATTATTGTCAAAACTTGGCATGCTGACCAGCCCCAAAACGGCGCCGGTTTTTGAATTCTGAACCACGGCCGCCCCCCGCCTTACTCCCGCAGAATTAAAAACAGAGTTAAGCGCCCGGTAAAGACGCTTTTGAATATCCTGGTTCACGTTAAGGATCAGATCCTGACCGACCGCCGCCGTGCTTTTTTTGTCGTTGTCTTTCGGGTCAAAATTCCTGTGCTCGCCGCGCAATTCGTCTTCGTATCGGGCTTCCAGACCGAGACGGCCTATCCGGTCAGTCGTAAGGTAATAACCATCGCTCTCCATATCTCCCGCGGTAACCATGGCGGTATATCCCAAAAGGTGGGCAACGGCCGGTCCGTCGGGATAAAATCTTTGCGAGTTTACGACGGCAAAAACTCCGGCGGGGGCCGCGGCTTTTATTTTTGCGGTCTCCTCTTTTGATAAACCTTCCTTGATAAGAAAGGTGGCCCTATCGGCATTGTCGGCGAAAATTTTAGCCAGGCCCCCCTTGTCCATCGCAATCAGCGGCGATAACATTTCGATTTCGCGTCCCAGGTCGTCGCCGGATTTTGGCAATTGCGAGTGAATGGCTACTAAATCAAAAGACGGGATATTGGCCGCCAAGGGCCGGCCGTCACTGTCGTAGATTATTCCCCTGATGGCGGAAAGGGGGTATTTGGACAAAACGCTCCTGTCTGCCAGGACAGCAAATTTTTTACCGTCAATCACCTGCATTTGGAACGCTTTGAAAGTAAGGAACAGCAAAATCACCGAAATAAAAATAAAGAACAAACTGAACACCTTTCGGCCGATCGGCGTTTCAATTGCAGAGTGCTCGCTCATGGCGTCAATCAGCGTTTCCTCCGGCTCAATATTGTCGTCTTCTAAATTTTTTATTCTGTATTTGTCGGGAATCATAAAATGGTGGTAAGCAGTTAGTAGTGAGTAGTCGGTAGTTTTCCGAATAAAAATCTCATTGGAATCAGCAAAATTATGGCCTCCGCCGCAATGACCGCCGCTTGTGAGATTACGAAACGGGGCGAGCTCCTTATTGAAAGCAGAAGAAAATATTCAGTGATAAAGACCAAGTAAAGAAGGGCGGTAAAAACAAACGACCCGCTACCGATATTCAAAAAATGGTGGGCTAGATATATTGTAAGAAAAACGGCGAGCATTGCAATTGTGAACCAGCCAAAAGGAAGGCCGGAAAAAAAGTCAAAAAAGATGGCGGCAACTGCGACATAAGGCAAATATGCCAGAATGTCACCAGTGCTCAACAACCCGAATAAAACGACAAAAACAGGAAAAATAAAAATCGGCCATGGTACCACAATCGACAGCACCCGCTCCAGAACAAAAATTACCGCAGAGGATATGATAAAAAATTTTGT